>NZ_DBNHFX010000079.1:0-17257 GCF_057137845.1 Sandaracinobacteroides sp.
ACATGCCCGAAGGCGGCCGCGTCGTCGCGATGCTGCAAAGCGTGTTCAGCAGCCTCGGCACCGTCGCCACCAGTCTCGTCGTCGTGGTGGTGGGCGGCATCTATCTGGCGGCGCAACCGCGCCTTTACGGCGAAGGCATCCTGAACCTCATCCCGCCGCGCGGCCGCCGCAAGACCGTCGAAGCGGTCGGCGCAATCGCCGATGCGCTGTCGGCCTGGCTGAAGGCGCAGGCGCTGTCGATGCTGTTCGTCGGCATCTTCACCGGCGTCGCGCTGTCGCTGGTGGGCATTCCGGCGGCGCCCGCGATCGGCCTTGTCGCCGCGCTTTGCGAATTCGTGCCGTATCTTGGCGCGATCGTGGTCGCGCTACCGGCCATCCTGATCGGCTTCTCGATGGGCACCGAAACCGGCGTCTGGACAATCATCGCCATCGTCGCCGTGCAGCAGATTCAGGGCAACATCGTCACGCCGCTGATCCAGTCGAGCATGGCCGAACTGCCGCCGGTGCTGACGATCTTTTCGTTGATCGCCGCCGGGATCCTGCTGGGGCCGATGGGGGTGATTCTGGCGGTGCCGCTGACCGTCGTCGCGCAGACGCTGGTGAAGCAACTGGTGCATTATTCCCCCGGCCTTGGTGGTGCGGGCGCCGACGGGCCGGGTAACGCGCCCCCGGCCTAACGGTTGCGGGTGCGCGCCGCCCGCAGTTTCAGCGCCAGCGCCAGCAGCGCCACCCCGAACAGCATCGACCAGAGGCCGATCCACCAGACGATCACCTTGACGCCCAGAACCGGCGCCAGAAACACCAGCGCGGCAAAACCCAGGTTCACCAGCCCGGCCAGCACCAGCAGGCCCTGGCCATGTTCTCCGTCGAGGCGGATGGACGCCATCAGCAGCAGCAGGCCCGAAAGCGCCGCCTTGATTCCGATCACCAGCAGCAACACCACGAAGCTGACCGTCGGCCACACCAGCACCAGCACGCCGATCACCACCGAGGCAATGGCCTCGACCGCCAGCCACCCCCAGCGTTCGCCGCGCCGCGCCTTGCCGACGCTGGCGCCAAGCGCGATCGCGCCATCCACCAGCGACCAGATACCGAACAGCAACAGCAGCGAAAACGCCGCAACTGCGGGGCTTGCAAGGCAGATGATCCCGAAGATCAGCCCGCATATTCCGCGCAGGGCGATCAGCCACCAGCGCCCCTCCAGCAATTCGTTCAAGGCGGCATTCGAATCATGCAGCGCAGGGTCAGGCATGGGTCTTCACTCCCCCCGGTTCGGGCGGCCTCCAACGCCGCACGTTTCGCCCGCCACATTGACGGATGCGCGCGACTGCGCCAATCCCCCTGCGCCGCCGCCATGAAGCAGGCGGCCCAACCGGAGTCTGGAACGTGGGTTATCGGGTAGTCGTCGTCGGCGCCACCGGCAATGTCGGGCGCGAAATGCTGAACATCCTCGCCGAGCGGGAATTCCCGCTGGCAGACATCGCCGCCGTCGCGAGCCCGCGCTCGCAGGGCGACATCATCGATTTCGGCGAAAACGGCAAGACCCTGAAAGTCCAGTCGATCGAGCATTTCGATTTTGCCGGCTGGGATATTGCGCTGTTCGCCGCCGGTTCCGGCCCGACGAAGATCCACGCCCCGCGCGCAGCCGAAGCAGGCTGCGTCGTCATCGACAACAGCTCGCTCTATCGGATGGACGCCGATGTGCCGCTGATCGTGCCGGAAGTGAACCCCGACGCCATCGACGGCTACAGGAAGCGCAACATCATCGCCAACCCCAATTGCTCTACCGCGCAACTGGTGGTGGCGCTGAAGCCGCTGCACGACGAAGCCGGCATCCGCCGCGTCGTGGTTTCGACCTATCAGTCGGTTTCGGGCGCCGGCAAGGCAGGCATGGACGAGCTGTTCAACCAGACCCGCGCCATCTTCGTCGGCGACGAAAAGCAGCAGGCCAAATTCACCAAGCAGATCGCCTTCAACGTGATCCCGCACATCGACGTCTTCCTCGGGCCGGACAGCGGCTATGACGGCTACACCAAGGAAGAATGGAAAATGGCCGCCGAAACCAACAAGATCCTGTCTCCCGACATCAAGGTGACTGCGACCTGCGTTCGCGTGCCGGTGTTCGTAGGCCATTCCGAAGCCGTCTCGATCGAGTGCGAGCGCCCGATCAGCGTGGCGCGGGCGCAAAGTCTGCTGCGCGAAGCGCCCGGCGTGATGCTGGTCGACAAGCGCGAGGACGGCGGTTACGTCACCCCGGTCGAATGCGTGGGCGATTTCGCCACCTTCGTCAGCCGCGTACGCCGCGACCCGACGGTCGAGAACGGCCTGAACCTGTGGTGCGTTTCAGATAATCTGCGCAAGGGCGCGGCGCTGAACGCAGTGCAGATCGCCGAGCTTCTGGGCCGCAGGCACCTGAAAAAGGCCTGAGCCGGAAACGATTCAGGCGCCCTGCCCCGGCTTTCGGCTGGGGCAGGGCGCCTGAATATCCGTGAAACCTGGGCGCCGGTCAGACCGGCTTGGGCGCCATGATCATCAGCATCTGCCGACCTTCCATGCGCGGCAGTTGCTCGACCTTGGCGTAGTCGATGCTGTCGTCGCGCACGCGCTCCAGCAGCTTCAGGCCAAGCTGGCCGTGCGCCAGTTCGCGGCCACGGAAGCGCAGCGTCAGCTTTACCTTGTCGCCTTCCTCGATGAACTTCTTCACCGCCTTCATCTTGACCTCGTAATCATGGTCATCGATGTTCGGGCGCATCTTGATCTCCTTGATCTCCTGCACCTTTTGCGTCTTGCGGGCGGCGGCGGCCTTCTTCTGGGTCTCGTATTTGAAGCGGCCGACATCAAGGATCTTGCACACCGGCGGATCGGCGTTCGGGCTGACTTCCACCAGATCGAGGCCGACTTCCTGCGCCATGGCGCGCGCTTCGCGGGTGAACATCACCCCGAGGTTTTCGCCATTCTCGTCGATCACGCGCACCTTCGGCACGGTGATCCATTCATTGTAACGCGGGCCGTTCAGTGGTTGCGGGGCCGGCCCGATCGGGCGCCTCATCATCGGCGGTCTTATGGTCGTCTCTCCTCGACAGTTCAGTCAGTCAGCCAACAGAATAGGCAATAGCGGCGCCGAATCCTAGGGCAGAGGGCAGCGCGCCGCATTTTTGCCGCTCGGCGCGTCCTTCGTGCAACGGCCCCGCCGCCCGTGCCGGAAGCAATCACCCGCCGGCTTCGCTTTCGGCACCTGCCGGCGGCATGTTATGGCCCAACAGGCGCAACACGTCGGCGGCGCATTCCACCACGTTGGTGCCGGGGCCATAGATGCCCTGCACGCCTGCTTCACGCAAGAAGTCATAGTCCTGCGGCGGGATCACCCCGCCCGCCACCACCTTCACGTCCTGCCGGCCGGCGGCCTTCAACCCGCGGATCAGTTCGGGAATCAGCGTCTTGTGGCCTGCCGCAAGCGACGATGCGCCCACCATGTCGACGCCCGATTGCAGAGCCAGCACCACGGTTTCCTCGGGCGTCTGAAACAACGGCCCGGAAATCACGTCGAAGCCCATGTCTCCGAAGGCCGAAGCCACCACATTGGCGCCACGGTCGTGGCCATCCTGCCCCATCTTGGCAATCAAGAGCTTAGGCTTGCGCCCCAGCCGCCGCTCGACGGCGGCGACCCCGGCCAGCACCTGCTGCCAGCGGCTGTCCTTTTCGTAGGGCGCGGCATAGACGCCCTTCACCGGCGTCGGCACGGTGCCGTAGCGATCGAAGCTTTCCTCCATCGCCGACGAGATTTCGCCAAGCGTCGCCCGTGCGCGCGCGGCTTCCACCGCCAGCGCCAGCAGGTTGTTTTCGATGCTGGCCGGTGCGCCCGCCCCCCGGCGCAGCGCATCGAGCGCCGCCCGGCAGCGGGCTTCGTCGCGGCCGGCCTTCACCTTGTTGATGCGCGCGATCTGCGCGTCGCGGACCTTGCTGTTATCGACTTCCAGCGTTTCCAGCAGATCTTCGCTGGCAAGGCGATATTTATTGACGCCGACGATCACATCGTCGCCCCGGTCGACACGCGCCTGCCGCGCAGCCGCCGCTTCCTCGATCATCGCCTTGGGCCAGCCGGCGGCAACCGCCTTTGCCATCCCGCCTTCGGATTCCACCCGCTCGATGATTTCCCAGGCGCGGTCCACCAGTTCGGCGGTCAGCGCCTCGACATAATAGCTTCCGCCCAGCGGATCGACGACTTTCGTCATGCCGGTTTCTTCCTGCAACACGATCTGGGTGTTGCGGGCGATGCGGGCGGAAAAGTCGGTCGGCAGCGCGATCGCTTCATCCAGCGCATTGGTATGCAGGCTCTGGGTGCCGCCCAGCATCGCCGCCATCGCCTCGACCGTGGTGCGGATGACGTTGTTATAAGGGTCCTGCTCGGTCAGCGACACGCCGGATGTCTGGCAGTGGGTGCGCAGCATCTTCGAGCGTTCGTCCTTTGCACCCAGCCGCGTCATCACCCGGTGCCACAGCACGCGCGCGGCGCGCAGCTTCGCCACTTCCATGAAAAAATTCATGCCGATCGCAAAGAAGAACGACAGCCGCCCGGCGAACATGTCGATATCCAGGCCCGACGCCACGCCATAGCGCACATATTCGGCGCCGTCGGCAATGGTGAAGGCCAGTTCCTGCACCTGCGTCGCGCCGGCTTCCTGCATGTGATAGCCGGAAATCGAAATGGAATTGAACTTCGGCATCTCGCGGCTGGTGTAGCCGAAGATGTCGGAAATGATCCGCATCGACGGTTCGGGCGGGTAGATATAGGTGTTGCGGACCATGAACTCCTTCAGGATATCGTTCTGGATGGTCCCGTCCAGCAGCTTCCGGTCGACGCCCTGCTCCTCTCCGGCGACGATGAAGAACGCAAGGATCGGGATCACCGCACCGTTCATCGTCATGGAAACCGACATCTGATCGAGCGGGATGCCGTCGAACAGGATTTTCATATCCTCGACCGAATCGATCGCAACGCCCGCCTTGCCCACATCGCCGACGACGCGCGGATGGTCGCTGTCGTAGCCGCGATGGGTTGCCAGATCGAAGGCGACCGACAGCCCCTTCTGCCCGGCCGCCAGATTGCGCCGGTAAAAGGCGTTGGATTCCTCGGCGGTGGAAAACCCGGCATATTGGCGGATGGTCCACGGGCGGCCGGCATACATGCTGGCGCGCACGCCGCGCGTGAACGGGGCAAAACCCGGCAGATCGGGATCCGCCTTCACATCCTCGGCGGTATAGAGCGGCTTCACCGCGATGCCTTCGGGCGTATGCCAGGTCAGATCCCTGCCCTTGACCTCTTTTGCCGCCAGCTTTTCCCAGTCGCCGATCATTGGCCTGTCCGCCATGGTCATCCACCTTTCGTTTGCCAAAGCGCATGGCCGCCCCCGGCGGCCTGTGTCAATCGGATCGCCGCCCCCGGCGGCCTGTGTCACTCGGATCGGCACTGGCGCCGTCGGCCGCCAGCAGCTAGCTTCGCCAACGATGCGCTGGAACATTGCACTTGCCCCGATCGCTCTGCTGTTGCTCGCCCCGCTGGTCAGCGGCTGCGAGCCGGCGGTCAAAACCGTCAAGTCAGCACCGGTCGCAGCCGGGCTGGTGGCCCGCACGCTTTGTACCGCGATCTTCCTGCAGGGCCGCACCGAGGAAGACGTCCGCGCCTTCGAACTCGGCCCGTCCCTCGACAAGAGCCTGTCGCTGTTCGGCGCCGACATCGACCGCCGCGCCGGCGAAGTATCGGCGGGGCTTGGCGGCATCCCCTTCATGAGTGCCGGCCACACACCGGGGCTTGGCTGCGCGATCGAACGGCCGGGCGAAGGCGCCGGAAAGCCGGTGCGCCTGACACGCGACCCGCGCCCGTGGCCGCAGGGCGACGTGCAGGCCGCCAGCCTGCCTGCGGGCGTCGACGGGCAAGCACTCGACAGCGCCATCAGGGATGCCTTCCGCGCCGGCAGCTATGGCGATCCGGCGGTCGATCCGGTCACGCGGTCGGTCGTGATCGTGCATCAGGGCCGGTTGCTGCGCGCATTCAACGCGCATGGTTTCACCAGCCTGATGCCGCAATATTCGGCGTCGATGTCGAAAACCGTGTCGGGCGCGCTGGTCGGCATTCTGGCCGGGGCGGGCAAACTTTCTCCGTCCGACACCGACCTGCTGCCGCAATGGCGCCAATTGCCCGACGACCAGCGCCGCCGGATCAGCATCGACAATCTGCTGAACATGGAATCCGGACTGGGCTTCACCGAGGACTACGGCCCGGACGGAGACCCGGCGCGCATGCTCTATGCGGAAAACTCGGCTGCGCTGTTCGCCGCCGCCAAACCGCTGCGCGATGCGCCCGGCACGCAATGGTATTATTCCAGCGGCGAGACCAACATTCTGATGCGCGTTGCGCGGTTGAAATCCGGCCTCGACCAGCAGCAATGGAACCAGTTTCCGCAGAACGCCCTGTTCGGCCCGATGGGGCTGCGCTCGGCCCGCTTCGAGCAGGACGCCGAGGGTGATTTCGTCGGCTCGACCTTCCTGTTCATGAGCGCGCTCGACTGGGCGCGGTTCGGGCTGATGCTGGCGGATGGCGGCAACTATCTGGGGCAGCAGGTGGTGCCCGCGGAATGGGTGCAGCGCATGTCGACTCCGACCGCCCTGTCAGCCGGGCGCTACAGCACCCAGACATGGTTTCGCGGCGGCCACCCCGGCGAAAAGGCGCAGACGATCGAACTGGCGGGCTTTGCCGGCCAATATGTGACGATCGTCCCCGCGACACGCACCGTCATCGTCCGGCTTGGCTTCCAGCCCGACCGCACGGCCTGGGACCAGGAACGGTTCCTGAAGCGCGTCTTCAAGGCGCTCGGTGTGGCGGCGCCTGCGGAAAACCGGCCGGAATAGGGGTCAACTGAAGGTCAGGTCGCCGGTTTCCGGCCGCAGCAGATAGGGCGTGATGTCCACGTCTTCCAGCCGCGCCGGACTCCAGATCGGCGCCCGGTCCTTGTCGATCAGTTGCGCGCGCACCCCTTCATAGAAATCATGGCCATCGCGAATCGCCATCACCATGCGGTATTCCAGCCCCAGCGCCTGCTCGATGGTGGCGCGGGCGCCGGCGCGCAGGCCGTGCAGCGTCAGCTTCAGCGAAGTCGGGCTCATGGTGCGGATGATGCGCGCCTGTTCGCGCGCCCAGTCGTCGCCGTCGTCCAGCAGTGACAGGATGTCCTCCACCTCGTCCTGCCCGAACAGATAGTCGATGCCGTCGCGCAGGGCGGGCAGCGAAAGCGCACCCGGATCGGTATCGAAGGTCGCCAGCACTTCCTCGATGCTCTCGTGGCTGTGCGCCAGCCGCTCCTTCAGCATCGGCAGTTCGGCCGACGGGGTATAGTGGGTGCAATAGCCGATCGCCACGCAGTCGCCGCCCTTCACCCGTGCGCCGGTCAGGCCCGCCCATGTGCCGAATTCGCCGGGAAAGCGCGGCAGGGCATGGGTGCCGCCAACATCGGGGATCAGGCCGATCGCGGTTTCCGGCATGGCGAACAGGGTTTTTTCCGTCGCCACCCGATAGGGCGCATGCACCGAAATGCCGACGCCGCCCCCCATGCTGATGCCATCGACCAGCGCCACATAGGGTTTGGGGAAATGGGCGATCGCCTGATTCATGCGATATTCGTCGTGGAAGAAGGTGCGCCAGCCGTCGCCGCCCGCGCGCCCGGCAGCGTGCATCCCCACCACGTCGCCACCGGCGCAGAAGGCGCGGCCACCGGCCCCTTCGATCGCCACCGCCTGCACATCGTCGTCGATCGCCCAGTCCATCAGTTTGCGGTGCAGCGCAACGCACATGCCATGGTCGAGCGCGTTCAGCGCCTGCGGGCGATTGAGCGTGACGAGGCCGAGGCGGCCATGCCTTGCGAACAGGATGTCGTCGGTCCTGATGTCGTCGGTCATTGTGCTTTCACCTCTCCGCTCTGGCCGGCGAACATCCCCGGCCCCGTCTGGTCGACCACCATGCAACTGGTCGTCAGCCGCGCCAACAGCTTGCCATCGCCATCCAGCATGTCGGCCTCGGCAAAGCTGACGGTGCGGCCAAGCTTCAGCACCCGGCCTTCGAAGAAAAAGGTGCCGCCCACCAGCGCCGGGCCGAAGAAGCTTACCTTGAACTCGATCGTCGGCACGCCGACACGCCTGCCCGATCGAACGATGATGGCGGTTGCCGCTGCATCGTCCAGTGCGGTGGTGATGATGCCGCCCTGCAGGTTTCCCATCGGATTGCAGAATTCCGGCTTCGCCAGCATTTTCAGCCGCGTCGTCCCGTGCTGCTGGTTCACCGCCTCAAGCTCCAGGCCCAGAAGCGCGGTCGTCGGTGCGCGTTTGGCGCGCATCCGTTGCAGCAGTTCCTCGTCGTCGACAGCCATCACAACCCCCCGATGTCGGCAAGGCCGAAGCTGTGCAGCGCCGGCACCAGCGATGCAACAGCTTCGGCGCCGCCGGTGAAAATCGCGCGGCCGGACGGGCGCGGCGCTTCCCACTGCACGTCGCGCAGCAGATGGGCGCAGCGCCGCGCAATACCTTCGGCGCCGTGCACGAACCGCAGCGCGCGCGGCGCAACGGCTGCCAGCTCCTGTTCGACCAGAGGGAAATGGGTGCAGGCCAACACCACGCTATCCATTTCGTCGCCGCCGGGCTGCGTCAGCAAGCCATCGAGAGCGGCGCGGATCGTCGCCGGATCGACCGGCTCGCCGCGCAGCTTGGCTTCGGCCGCCCGCACCAGCGCCGCCGACCCATGCGTCAACACCCGGCAGTCGGCGGCAAAGCGCGCGGAAAGATCCGCCACATAGGGCTGACGCACCGTCGCCTCGGTGCCCAGCACGCCGATCACCCGCGTCCGGCTTTGTTCGGCAGCGGGCTTGATCGCCGGCACCGTGCCAACCACCGGCACATCCAGCACCGGCCGCACATGCCCCAGCGCAATGGTCGAGGCGGTGTTGCAGGCAATGACGACGAGCGACGGACGAAGGCGCTCGGTCAGCCGGCCCAGCAGGCCCGCCACCCGCGCCGTCACTTCCGCCTCGGTTTTGGTGCCATAGGGAAATCCCGCCGAATCGGCGCAGTAAACCAGCGGCGCCAGCGGCACCCGCGCGGCCACTTCGCGCAGCACCGACAACCCGCCGACGCCGGAATCGAGAAACAGGATCGGTCCGCTCATGCGCGCAGACGCGACGGTGCGATTTGAAGCCAGCTTTCGTGCACCAGCTCGCGAAGCCACCCGGCGTCGATGCTGTCAAGCGCGACGAACAGGCTTACGCTTCTGCCCCAGACGCAGGGGCTGAAAATCGCCGGTTCGGCTTCGCACAGCAGCATCCGCCGGTCTTCGCCCGGCTTCAGGATGGCGCGAAACGGGCCGCCCGCCTGCCAGTCCCTCACTGCGATCTGTGCAAAGATGCGCCCGCCGACGCGGAACGCCGGGGCGCCGAAATGCGGTTGCTCCACCGCCCCGACACAGACGAGCGCCGCCGCACGCAGATCGTCGGGCGACGCCATGTCACGCGATCCGGGCTTTCACATACCGGCCCGGCGCGTCCTCGATCGCGGCAAAGCCCTTGGCCTTGCCGGGCACGCGCGCCTTCACCTTCTTGCCGGAACGCGGCGCGATCCATTCGATCCAGTCGGGCCACCAGCTCCCCTTGGTTTCAATGGCGTGCTTTTCGAATTCGGGCAGCGTTGCCGGCAGCGCCACCCCTTCGGGCAGCGTCCAATACTGGTATTTGTGCATGGACGGCGGATTGACGACGCCCGCAATGTGCCCCGAACCCGCCAGCATGAAGCGCATTTCGCCGCTGAAGGCATGGGTCAGCTTGAAGCAGCTCTGGCGCGGCGCGATATGGTCGTCACGGCCGGCCTGGATATAGGTTGGCGTCTTCACCAGCTTCAGGTCGACGGGAACGCCCTTCACGCTGATGCCGCCGGGCGTCGCCAGCAGGTTGTCGCGATAAAGCCAGGGCAGATATTCCCGCATGAAGCGGCCCGGCACATTGGTCGGGTCGGAATTCCAGTAGAGCAGGTCGAAAGGGGTATATTCCTTTCCCTTCAGATAGTTGTTCACCACGTAATTCCACAGCAGGTCGGTCGGGCGCAGGAAATTGAATCCGCTCGCCAGATAGCGGCCATCCAGATAGCCCTGTTCCTCGGTCGCCTTGGCGACTGCGTCCAGCGTCTGTTCGTTGATGAAGTTCAGCAGATCGCCCGCTTCGGTGAAGTCCACCTGTGCAGTGAAAAAGGTAGCGCTGCGCACCTTTTCGGCCTGTTCCGTCGTGTGCATGTAGGCAAGCGTTGCCGCCAGCACGGTTCCCGCCACGCAATAGCCGATCACATGGGTGGCTGGCGCACCCGTTGCTTCCAGCACCAGATCGATCGCCTTCAGTTCGCCGTCGATCGCGTAATTTTCGATTCCGGTATCGGCAAGTTCCGCCGACCCTTGCGCCCAGGAAACCACGAACACCGAGAGGCCCTGCTCCACCGCCCAGCGTATGAAGCTTTTTTCGGCAGTAAGATCAAGAATATAGAATTTGTTGATCCACGGCGGAAAGATCAGCAGCGGCACATCGAACACCTGTTCCGTCGTCGGCGCATAGTGGATCAACTGGAACAGCGGCCCTTCGAAAATCACCTTGCCCGGTGTCGCGGCAACGTTCACGCCCACTTCGAAGGCGTCCTCGTCGGTCATGGTCAGTTGGCCGCGCTTCAGATCGTCGAGCATGTTCGACAGGCCGTTCAGCAGGCTTTCGCCGTTCGTTGCCTTTGCTTCCGCCAGCACTTCGGGGTTCAGGGCGGCGAAATTGGCCGGGCTCATGGCATCGACGAACTGCTTCGCCTGAAACGCCAGCTTGCGGCGCTCCTCGTCGGAAATGCCCTGAAACGCGCCGACGCCACGGCCGATATAGTGGCTGGCCAGCAGATAGCTCCGCCGCACCAGATCATAGACCGGCGAAGCATCCCAGGCCTCGCCCTGAAACCGCTTGTCGCGCCCCGAGGCCGAGGCCGGAATGTCTTCCTTGCGCCCCGACAGCAGGCCCGCCCACAGCTTCATGGCGTCGGTCCAGTAATCCTGGGTCAGTTGCGCCATCTTGCCGCTGTCGACCGAGGCAAAGGCCCGCGTCCACTCGGCCCACATGTCGGTCCATTGCTGCACCGCGCCCGCTGTCTCTTCCGGGCCCTGGGGCTGCTTCATCCCCTCGGTGGTCCAGAATTCCATCATCATCTGCTGGGCGCGGCCCGTCACCTCGGTCAGGCGCTCGAACGCCTCGACTGCATCCCTGCCCGCTGCGCCTTCGTCCGCCTGTGTGCTCATGGCTCTTGCCTCCCACGGCAGATTGGCCCCGGATGGCGTTCTTCGCAAGCGGTTTGGCGGCTCTTTCGCCTGTATTCATGGCATCTTGGCGAAGGCCACCGGGTTGCGCTATCGTCGGGCGCCGGCGCTGCCCGTGTCAGCGCCGCAAGGGGAGAGCATCATGATGAGCAAGTTCACCACCGGCATCATCGCAGCAGCGGGCCTTGCATTCGCAGTTTCCGCCAGTGCCCAGGCACCCGCCGCACCTGCGCCCGCCGACGCCCAGCTTCCGTTCTGCTCGGCCAAGGTGAAGGACCGCTGCATCCAGAAATCCGACGTGAAGCGCGAACGCGCAGCGGCCGCCAAGAAGGGCTGACCCGGTTCCCCGGGGCCAGCACCCCGGGCGATCGTGCAGAACGGTTGAATGGGGAGGCGGGCACCGGTGGAACTCCGGCCCGCCTTTTCTGTGCCCGCATTGCAATTTCCCTCCCCATACGACATTCCGCCCACCTCTAGCCTTCATGGATGAACCGATGACCGAGGAATTCTACCGCATCCGCCGCCTGCCCCCCTATGTCATCGCCGAGGTGAACGACATGCGTGCACAGGCCCGCGCCCGCGGCGAAGACATCATCGACCTCGGCATGGGCAACCCCGATCTGCCGCCGCCGCCGCACGTCATCCAGAAGCTGTGCGAAGTGGCCGCCAAGCCCGACGCGCACGGCTATTCCGCCTCGAAGGGCATCCCCGGCCTTCGCCGCGCGCAGGCCAACTATTACCAGCGCCGGTTCGGCGTAGAGCTCGATCCCGACTCGGAAGTCGTCGTCACCATGGGTTCGAAGGAAGGGCTGGCAAGCCTCGCAACCGCGATCACCGCACCCGGAGACGTGGTGCTGGCCCCGAACCCCAGCTATCCCATCCACACCTTCGGTTTCATCATCGCCGGTGCGACGATCCGCGCCGTGCCGACGACGCCCGACGACGAATATTTCGAAAGCCTCGACCGGGCGATGAAGTTCACCGTGCCGCGCCCTTCGGTGCTGGTGGTGAACTACCCCTCGAACCCGACGGCGGAAACCGTCGAGCTGCCCTTCTACGAACGGCTGGTCGCGTGGGCCAGGGAAAATCAGGTGTGGATCCTCTCGGACCTCGCCTATTCCGAGCTCTATTTCGACGGCATGCCGACGCCTTCGATCCTGCAGGTAAAGGGCGCGAAAGACGTCGCGATCGAGTTCACGTCGCTGTCCAAAACCTATTCGATGGCCGGGTGGCGCGTCGGCTTTGCCGTCGGCAACCGCAAGCTGATCGCCGCCATGACGCGGGTGAAAAGCTATCTGGATTATGGCGCCTTCACCCCGATTCAGGCCGCCGCCTGTGCCGCGCTGAATGGCCCGCAGGACATCGTCGAACAGAACCGCCAGCTTTATCACAAGCGCCGCGACGTGCTGGTGGAAAGCTTCGGCCGCGCCGGCTGGACGATCCCCAGCCCGCGCGCGTCGATGTTCGCATGGGCGCCGCTGCCGCCTGCGCTGCAACATCTCGGGTCGCTCGAATTCTCGAAGCAGTTGCTCACGCAGGCCGGTGTCGCAGTCGCGCCGGGCGTCGGCTATGGCGAGGAAGGCGAGGGGTTCGTCCGCATCGCGATGGTGGAAAACGAACAGCGCCTGCGGCAGGCAGCGCGCAACATCCGCCGCTACCTGCAATCGATGGGCGTCAACACCCCGTCGCAGGCAAGCATCTGATCGGCGACCGGCGCTGAACGGTCAGGCGGCGGTGCCGCCGACCGTCAGCCCCTCGACCAGCAGCGTCGGCTGCCCGACGCCTGCGGGCACCGACTGCCCTGCCTTGCCGCAGGTGCCGACACCCTCGTCCAGCGCCAGATCGTTGCCGATGGCGGCGATCCTGCGCATCACTTCGGGTCCGTTGCCGATCAGCGTCGCCCCGCGCACCGGTGCGCCAAGCCTGCCGTTCTCGATCAGATAGGCCTCGGTGCAGGAAAACACGAACTTGCCGGACACGATATCCACCTGCCCGCCGCCGAAGCTTTTGGCGTATATGCCCTTTTTCACGCCGCGCAGGATTTCCTCCGGGTCTTCGCTGCCGGCCGCCATGAAGGTGTTGGTCATGCGCGGCATCGGCGGGTGGCGGAAGCTTTCGCGGCGGCCATTGCCGGTCGGCGCCACGCCCATCAGCCGCGCGTTCATCCGGTCCTGCATATAGCCCTTCAGGATGCCGTCCTCGATCAGCACAGTGCGTGCGGTCGGCGTTCCCTCGTCGTCGATGCTGAGCGAACCGCGCCGGCTGTTCAGCGAGCCGTCGTCGATCACAGTCACCCCTGGCGAGGCGACCTTCTGCCCTACCTTGCCGGAAAAGGCCGAACTGCCCTTGCGATTGAAATCGCCTTCAAGGCCATGGCCGACTGCTTCGTGCAGCAATATCCCCGGCCAGCCCGGCCCCAGCACCACCGGCATTTCGCCGGCGGGCGCGGCGATGCTGGTCAGGTTCACCAGCGCCTGTTCAAGCGCCAGATCGATCGCCCGCTCCCAGCCCTCGGGGTCGAACAGGCGGTCATAAAGTTCGCGGCCGCCAAAGCCCCAGCTTCCGGATTCGCGCCGCCCGCCCTGTTCGGCAACGATGCCGACGTTCAGCCGCACCAGCGGGCGAACATCGGTCAGCCGCTGGCCGTCGGCGCGCAGGATCTCGACATGGCTCCAGCTTGCCGAAAGGCTGGCGCTCACCTGCGCCACGCGCGGATCACGCGCCCGCGCGGCGGCGTCGATCCTGGCCAGCAGCTCCACCTTGGCGGCGAACGGCACGGCGGAAAGCGGGTCGGCGTCGGTATAGAGCCGCCGGTTGGTGCCGATCGGCGAAGGTGCGGGCGTGGTGCCGCCTGTGCGCACCACTTCCAGCGTCTGCGCCGCACGGCGGATCGCTTCGGCCGATATTTCGTTCGCATGGGCATAGGCGCTTACTTCGCCCACCACCCCGCGCAGACCAAAGCCACGGCTCTGGTCGAAGGTCGCGCTTTTCAGGCGGCCGTCATCGAAGGCGAAACTTTCCGACGACGCCAGTTGCAGGAACAGTTCGCCATCCTCCATCCCCGCAAGTGCTTCGCGCGTCAGGCGCTCGGCGTCGGACGGGTCGAGTTGGCTGTAGATCAGGCTTTGCATGAAGCGGACATAGGCCCGCCAGCGCAAACCGCAAAGAGAAGCCTGCGAATCAGGCGCGCAGCAGGCCCGCCGCCATACGGTGCAGCAACGCGGTCGCGGCGTCGGCGCCCAGCTTCTGCTCGATCCGCAGCCGCTTCCACATGTCGATGCTCAGCACTGCGTCCAGCGCCTCGACCAGCGCGGAATCGGCCCGCTGCCCGTCTGACAGCAGCGCCACCATCACGTTGCGCAATTCGGATTGCAGCATCGCATGCTGGGCCTGCAACAAGGCCGAGGAATGGCGGTGCAGCGCCGCCCCGGCGGAAATCCACACCACTTCCTCGAAGAACTTCGTCCGCCGGTCGATCAGCGAATGCACAAGTTCGGCGGGCGTGTTTCCGGCAAGCGGGATGCTGCGCACTGGCTCGATGTGGGCGGCCATGATCTGGTGGATGCCGCGATAGATGCCGTCCATGTCGGAAAACAGCCGGAAAACGGTGCGCCGCCCGACACCGGCGCGTTCGGCAACCGCCTCGGCCGCCGGGGCAAGATTACCGTCCTGCAACAGCGCAATCATCGCCTCCAGGATGCGGCGGCGGCTGTCCTGCGCGCGCCGCCGGCGGCCGTCCGGCTCGGGCCGCAAATCTGCTACTGGCGTGGACTCGGACATAAGCGCATCTTGACGCAATCCGGCGTGGATGCCACTATTGACCCTTAAAGTGCCAATAGTGGCATCCAGAGGGAGCGATGTTCCAGCCTTTGGCGACAAAAACCCGCGATGGCCGCCGCTGAGCCGTTAGCCACGCGCCTCCTCACCAGCCGGGGGCTGCGCGATCTGCGGCGCGCGATCAACGCGCTGCCGCGAAAACTGCGGGGCAAAGCGCCAGTCCTCCACTATTTCCACAGCGCCGCAGACCCTTATTCCCACTTGTGCGTGCAGTTGCTTCCGGCCCTTGGGCAGCATCTGGCCGTCGGGATCGTGCCGCATCTGGTGCCGCCGCCACCACCTGAACTGGCGCCCGACGCCGAACGACTGACGGCATGGGCGCTCCGCGATGCCCGGCGCCTTGCTGCAACCCATGGCCTTGCCTTCCCGGCAAATGCGTCGCCACCCGCCGCCAGCGCAATCGCCGCCGCCGAGCGCGCGCTTGCGGCAGCGCTTTCGCCACCGACAACGGCGGGCTTTGCCACCGCCGCTGCCGAGATCGGCCAGACGCTCTGGTCGGGCGGCACGCCCGGCGGCCCCGGCATCGATCCTACGGCCGCACTTGCAGCGGGCGCCTCGGCACTTCTGCGCGCGGGCCATTATCTGCCGGCAAGCTTCGCCTTCGAAGGCGAATGCTATTGGGGCCTCGACCGCCTGCCGCACCTCGAAGCGCGGCTCGGCGCGCCTGAGGCCGTCGTCCGCCAGCAAGAGGCAGGGGCGCTTTCGGGCGATGCGCAGGGCGCCGAACTGCATTTCTTCCTCAGCCTGCGCTCTCCCTATACCTGGCTTGCCGCCTCCCGTGTGCGCCGCCTTGCCGAACGCTGGAACGCGCGCCTGGTGCTGCGGCCGGTTCTGCCGATGGTGATGCGCGGGCTGCCGGTGCCGCGCGTGAAGCGCATCGCCATCGTGCTGGATGCACGCCGCGAAGCCGACCGGCTGGGGCTTCCCTTCGGGCGCATCCGCGATCCTGTCGGCCCGGGAGTCGAGCGCGGCATGGCCGTCCTTCATCATGCGATCCGGCAGGGCCGTGGCCCGGCCTTCGCCGAGAGCTTTCTGCAAGGCGTGTTTGCCGAAGGCATCGACGCAGCCGCAGCGCGCGGACTGGCCATGCTGGCGGCGCGGGCCGGCATCACCTCGGCCGACATCGCCGCCGCCCTCGCCGACGACGGCTGGCGCGCCATGGCCGAAGCCAACCGGCAGGAACTGCTGGCGCTTGGCATGTGGGGGGTGCCGGCGTTCCGTGTCGGCGACCTGCCGGCCCATTGGGGGCAGGACCGGCTCTGGGCAGTCGAGCAGGATCTGGCGGCCATTGCAGGGGGCGGCGCATGAACCGGCGGCGGTGGCTGTTGCTGGCGGCAATCCTCGTTGCAATGGCGGGCGGGCTGCTGCTGTTTCGCGGGCCGATCGCGCTGATGCTCTATCGGCAGGCGGCCACCCG
This sequence comes from Sandaracinobacteroides sp., assembly GCF_057137845.1. Classification (NCBI taxonomy): domain Bacteria; kingdom Pseudomonadati; phylum Pseudomonadota; class Alphaproteobacteria; order Sphingomonadales; family Sphingosinicellaceae; genus Sandaracinobacteroides; species Sandaracinobacteroides sp. The sequence continues at coordinate 16,623 of NZ_DBNHFX010000079.1, forward strand.
CGCGATGGCAGCCGACCGGCTTTCCACGCTTCCGGCCGGGCTGCACGTCGGCTTCTGCGGCACCGGCAGCCCGCTCCCCGACCCGGAACGCGCCGGGCCTTGCACCCTGATCATTGCCGGGCGGCGGATGATCCTGATCGATGCCGGTGAAGGCGCTGCCCGCAACCTGCAACAGATGGGCTTTCCAGCCGGCCGCATCGAACGCGTCCTCCTCACGCATTTCCATTCAGATCATATCGACGGGCTGGGCGCGCTGGCGCTGCAGCGCTGGGTGCAGGAAGGCGCGCGAACGCCGCTGCCGCTGCACGGGCCGACCGGCGTCGCCGAAGTCGCCGTCGGGTTCAACAGTGCCTATGCAGCAGACGCCGGCTATCGAACCGCCCACCACGGCGCCGGAATAGCCCCGCCCGGCGGCTTCGGCCTTGCCGCCCGGCCCTTTGTCGCAGGCGCGGGCCGCACCGTTCTGCTGGACGACGGCGACGTGCGCATCACCGCATTCCGCGTGAACCACGGCCCCGTCGAACCGGCCGTCGGCTATCGCATCGATCATGCGGGGGCCTGCGTCACCGTTTCCGGCGACACCGCCCCCGATCCGCTGCTGGTCGAGGTGGCGCGCGGCTGCGACCTCCTCGTCC
>NZ_DBNHFX010000080.1:0-14892 GCF_057137845.1 Sandaracinobacteroides sp.
GCCATCGCCTGGCGCGCCGGATGCCGGGTTTCCAACATGGAATTCAACCAGTTCCATCCGACTTGCCTTTATCATCCGCAGGTGAAGAATTTCCTGATCACCGAAGCGATGCGCGGCGAAGGCGGCATTTTGCGGCTGCCGCCCGCAGCCGACGGTGGCGGCCAGCCCGGCCTTGCCTTCATGGAACGGCACGATCCGCGCCGGGAACTGGCACCGCGCGATGTGGTGGCGCGGGCAATCGACGCCGAAATGAAGCGGCTGGGCGTTCCCCATGTCCTCCTCGACATGACGCACCTGCCATCGGGCTTTGTCGAGGAGCACTTCCCGACCATCGTCAAGCGGTTGCGGGAACTGGGCATCGATCCGGTGACGCAGCCGATCCCGGTGGTGCCTGCCGCCCACTACACCTGCGGCGGTGTCCTCGCCGATCTTGCGGGGCGGACCGACCTCGACGGGCTGTATGCGGTTGGCGAAGTCGCCCAGTCGGGGCTGCATGGCGCCAACCGGCTGGCGTCGAACAGCCTGCTCGAATGTCTGGTGTTCGGAGCATCGGCGGCCGACGACATTCTGGCGCGGTTCGACAGCATCCCGATGCCGGAAAACATCCGCCCTTGGGACGAAAGCCGCGTGACCATTTCCGACGAGGAAGTGGTGGTGACGCATAACTGGGCCGAACTGCGGCGCTTCATGTGGGATTATGTCGGCATCGTGCGCACCAACCGCCGGCTGGAACGGGCGTCGCACAGGATTGCGCTGCTGCGGCAGGAAATCGCCGACTATTATGGCAATTTCCGTGTGACGCCCGATCTTCTGGAACTGCGCAATCTGGTCGAGGTGGCCGATCTGATCGTGCGTTCGGCGCGCAGTCGCAAGGAAAGCCGGGGGCTGCATTTCACCACCGATTACCCCGGCACTGTCGATCCACCGCGCGACACCATCCTTTATCCCGGCATCGACTGAAGCGCGGCTGCAAGGCGGCGCGCGGAAAATTTGCCGCACCTGCAAGCACCCCGCTTGACGGTTCGTCGATGTGACAATATCTCATCTCGTGAACGAACGAGGTGGCCGCTGGTGAAGTCCGGGCAATTGGAAGGCAGTGCAATCGACGGGGCGGCGGCCGCGATTTCCAGCCTGTGCCTGCTGCATTGCCTGCTGCTGCCGGTGGCGATAGCCGTGCTTCCGGCCGTTGGCGGCGGCATCGCCGAAGGCTTCAGTTTCGACCGTGTCTGGCTGCACTGGGCGCTGATCGCGGTTGCTGCGCCGGTTTCCTGTTATGCGCTGGTGCAGGGGGTGCGGCTGCACCACCGCCTGCTGCCGGTGGCGCTGGCGCTGGCGGGATTTGCCGTGATGGCGCTGGGTGCCGCAGCGCACGGCGCCGGGCTGATCGAACCGGTTCTTACCGTGTCGGGCGGCTTGCTGGTGGCTTTTGCCCACTGGCGCAACTGGGTCGCCCGCAGCGCCTGAACCGCGCCGTCAGAGGACGGCGTCGCCGACGAACGGATTGGTGCGTCGTTCATGGGCGAACGTGGAAATAGGTCCGTGACCGGGGATGAAACTGGTGTCGCCGCCAAGCGGCCATAGCCTGCCGGTGATCGATTGCACCAGTTGCTGAAAATCGCCCCTGGGAAAATCGGTGCGCCCGACCGAGCCTTGAAACAGCACGTCGCCGACGATCGCCAGATGTGATTGCGGATGGTGGAACACCACATGCCCCGGTGTGTGGCCGGGCGTGTGATAGACATCCAGCACCAGATTGCCGACCGTCACCTGATCGCCATCTTCGAGCCAGCGACTGGGCGTGAAGGCGGTTGCGCCGGCGATGCCATACTGGGCGCCGACCGTCGGGTTCATGTCGATCCAGAATTTGTCGTCGCGGTGCGGCCCCTCGATCGGGACGCCCAGCCGTTCGGCCAGAACGCCGGTCAGGCCGCAGTGGTCGATGTGGCCGTGCGTCACCAGGAGCTTTTCGATCTGCACGCCGTTTTCTGCGGCCACCTTCAGCAGATGATCGAGATCTCCGCCGGGGTCGACGAACGCGCCGCGCATGGTTTGCGTGCACCAGAGCAGGGTGCAGTTCTGTTGCAGGGCCGTTACCGGCACGATCACTGCCCGCATCGGTGCGGGGCTTCGGGCTGCGTCGGATGTCATGCCGCCCCATGTGGAGGCAAGGCGCGCCCGGTGCAACGGCTTGTTGCGGGCGGCCGTCGGCAGTGCCAATGCATGGCGGTGAAACCGGCCGATACATTGGACGAAACCAAAGCCGATTCCGGCGCAAATTCCGCCCATGAACCGGGATTCGCCATTCTTGCGCGTTTCCTGCCCTATCTGTGGCCCGCCGGTGCGCCGGTGCTTCGCCTGCGGCTGGTGGTGGCGCTGATCCTCGTGCTGCTTGGCAAGGCGGTCATGCTGGTGATGCCGTTCGCCTACAAGGCGGCAATGGACGCCATGAGCGGCGCGGCGACGGAATCGACGCTGGTGATCATGGCGCTGGTCGTCGCCTATGCCGGCGCGCGGTTCGGTGGCGTGCTGTTCGACAATCTGCGCAATGCCATCTTCGAGGCGGTGGGGCAGGATGCTGCACGAAGGTTGGCGACCGACGTGTTCGCGCACCTGCATCGGCTGTCGCTGCGTTTTCACCTTGAACGCAAGACCGGCGCCCTTACCCGCATCGTCGAGCGCGGCACGCGATCGATCGATTCGATGCTGTATTTCCTGCTGTTCAACATCGCGCCGACCGCAATCGAGCTTGCTGTGGTTGCGGCGATCTTCTGGGTGAAGTTCGGCCCCGGCCTTGTCGCGGCGACGGTTGCGATGGTCGTAACCTATGTGCTGTTTACCCGCCGCGTGACCGAATGGCGGGTGTCGCTGCGCAAAGGCTGGACCGAGGACGACCAGCGCGCCACCCAGCGCGCCGTCGACAGCCTGCTGAACTACGAGACCATCAAATATTTCAACGCCGAGGGCCTGGAGGTGCGCCGCTATGGCGATGCCGCCCAGCGGCTCGCGCAGTCGGCCGTCCGGGTCAAGACTTCGCTTGCCTGGCTGAACATCGGCCAGTCGCTGATCACCAATCTGCTGATGGCCGGCGCCATGGCCTATACCGTGTGGGGCTGGTCGGAGGGCAGGCTGACGCCCGGTGATCTGGTGCTGGTGAACACGCTGCTGGCGCAACTGTTCCGGCCGCTCGACATGCTGGGCTGGGTGTATCGTGAAATCCGGCAGGGCCTTGTGGACATGGCGGCGATGTTCCGCCTGATCGATACCGAACCCGAAATCGCCGACCGGCCGGATGCACGGCCACTGGCGATCGACGGTGGCGAAATCCGTTTTCAGGATGTGCGCTTTTCCTATGAACCAAGGCGCGAGATCCTGAAGGGCGTCAGCTTTGCCGTGCCCGCCGGCACCCGGACGGCGATCGTCGGGCCTTCGGGCGCCGGCAAATCCACCATCGCCCGCATCCTGTTCCGCTTTTATGATATTTCTGCCGGAAAGGTGCTGATCGACGGGCAGGACATCCGCGCCGTCACACAGGCGTCGTTGCGGGCAGGGATCGGCATAGTGCCGCAGGATACCGTGCTGTTCAACGATACCATCGGCTATAACATCGGCTATGGCCGCGAAGGGGCGACGATGGCCGAGATCGAGGCGGCGGCGCGCGCGGCCCGCATAGCCCCGTTCATCGACAGCCTGCCCGATGGCTACGCCGCGATGGTCGGCGAACGCGGGCTGAAGCTTTCGGGCGGAGAGAAACAGCGCGTGGCGATCGCCCGGACGCTGCTGAAAGACCCGCCGATCCTGATCCTCGACGAGGCGACGAGCGCCCTCGACAGTGCAACCGAGGCAGGCATTCAGGAAGCGCTGGAAACCGCCGAAAGCGGGCGGACGACACTGATCATCGCCCACCGCCTGTCGACGATCGCCGACGCCGATCAGATCCTGGTGATGCAGGCGGGAACCATCGTCGAGCGCGGCCGGCACGCAGAATTGCTGGCGTCGGGTGGATTGTATGCCGAACTATGGGCGTTGCAGGCCGCCGAGGACCGCGCACGCCGCGAATCCGTCGCCCCGGCCGGGGGCGCCGATACCCGAGATGCCGCTCAGTCGACGCTGGCGTAGGTCGGTGCCTGCTGCTGCATGTGCTGCGCTGTCGCAACCCAGCTGAAGCCACCGACGAAGCCAAGCGCGACGGCGATCAGGAAGATCTGTCTGTTGGACATCATTCCGCCCGTCATGGTTAGCCCGTCCTTGTGCGATACGCCCCGGATACAATGGGCGTTTACCGGCCAAGCATGACAGCATTGCTGCAATCGCCAAGTGAAGGATTGTAAATTCGTTAAAAGCCAAGCTTTCGCATAGGCATATGGGCAGTGACCGCTTCAGGCCGTCCGTGCGACCCGGATCGGCCCTTCGGCGCGGCCGTGGACGAACTGGTCGACAAACGGGTTGCCGCTGTCGTCGAGTGCGGAAACCGGGCCTTCCCAGATGATGCGCCCGCCGTGCAGCATCGCCACCCGGTCGGCGATGCGCCGGGCAGAGGCCATGTCGTGGGTGATGGTCAGGGCGGTTGCGCCCAGTTCCGTCACCTGATCGCGGATGAGGGCGTTGATGACGTCGGCGCGGATCGGATCCAGCCCGGTCGTCGGTTCGTCGAAGAACAGGATTTCCGGCCGCGCGGCGATCGCACGGGCCAGCGCCACTCGCTTCTGCATCCCGCCCGAAAGTTCTGCCGGGCGCAGGTCGGCGACGCGCGGTTCCAGCCCGACCTTGGCCAGCACCTCGACGGCGCGTGCACGCATCACTGCGGCCTCGCCCATGCGGCCGTGCGTCAGGGCGAAGGTGATGTTGCGCCAGACGGGCAGGCTGTCGAACAGGGCGCCGCCCTGAAACAGCATGCCGAAACGTGCGCGGGCGGCCTCCAGCGGCCGGCCGCGCAGGCCCGCCAGTTCCTGCCCGTCCAGCCTGATCGAGCCGGAATCAGGGCGGACCAGTCCCAACACCGACTTCAGCAGCACCGACTTGCCGGTGCCCGAGCCGCCGACGATGACGAGGCTTGTGCCCTTGCCGACCGAAAGATCGACACCATCGAGCACCTGCTTCGGCCCGAAGGCCTTGCGAAGGTTCTGGATTTCCAGAAACCCGCTCATGTGCCGAACACCAGCACGGTGATCGACAGGTTGAACAGCAGGATCAGGATGAAAGCGGTGACGACGGCATCCGTGGTGGCCCGGCCGACGCCCGCCGCCCCGCCCGACGAGCGGAATCCATGATAGCAGCCGGCAAGCGCCAGCACGAACCCGAATACTGCCGCCTTCACCATGCTGGAGACGATGTCGTCGGTTTCGAGATAGCGCCGCGTGGTGGCGAGGTATGTCGCTGAATTGAACCCCAGTCGGCCTACCGAAAGCGCAAAGCCGCCCAATATGCCGATGATGTTGGCGACCAGCACCAGAAGGGGCAGCATCAGCGTCGAGGCCAGCATTCTGGGGGCGATCAGATAACGCCACGGATCGGTTCGCAGCGTGACCATCGCATCCAGTTGCTCGGTGACGCGCATGGTGGCGAGCTCGGCCGCCATCGCCGAAGACACGCGCCCGGCAACCATCAGACCGGCAAGCACCGGGCCAAGTTCGCGCACCATCGCAATGACAGTGACGGCGGGCACTGTCGATTCAGCCGAGAAGCGCTGGCCGCCGACGTAGATCTGCTGGGCAAGCGCTGCTCCGGTGAACAGGGCGGTCAGGCCGACGACCGGAAGCGAGAACCAGCCGACCAGTGCCATTTGCTCGATCATGCGGGCCGGATACCAGGGCGGGGTGAAGATTGTGCGCACCGCGTGCAGAGCGAACAGCGCCAGCCGTCCGATGCCGCCGAGCGCCGCAAGCGTGCGGGCGCCGACCCAGATCAGCGGTTTCAGAAGGACGGCGGCAGACATCGGCGGCTGCCTTGGGCGACGTGGGCGAAGAACGCAAGCGCCGCCGCCCCATGCATTTTTCCCGTCCGGTGCATCAGTCGTCCGGCCCGAGCGTCGCGTCGAGGTCGCGCGGGCGAACGAAAAGTAGCACCCGGCCCGCCATGCGTTCAGCGGCTTCGTGCCAGTGGGCGATCGGCAATTCGATACGGGCGTATGTAGCGGTCGGATATTTCACTTCCGCTTTGACACGGGCGGTCGAGGCGTCGCCCTCGGTGGTCAGCAGCAGCAGATCCTCGATGCCGGGGTTGTGCCCGATCAGCAGCAGGTGGTCTGTCGCGTCCGGCGTCTCGTGCAGGATGTCGAACAGAGAGGCAGCCGACGCCATGTAGATGCGCCGGTCCCACAGCGGCGCCAGCGGGCTGCCAAGACCAGCCTCGACGCCTTCCACCGTCTGGGTGATGCGCACGGCCGGCGATGCGACCACCCGGTCGAAGCGCACCCCATCGCCCCGGAACCATTCGCCCATGCGGCGTGCGGCGCGCCAGCCGCGCTGGTTCAGAGGGCGATCGAAATCGCGCTCCACGCTGTCGTCCCAGCCGGATTTCGCATGTCTGAGAAGGCTGAGAGTCTTCATGAATTCCGGCTGTCCCCGCTCGCTTGACCGAGTCCTAGGGGGGCGCCGGGCTCGGCGCAATCCCCGCCGAGGAACGCGCGCACTTCGGTTTCGATTTCGGCAAGCGGCAACCGGCGGACCGGCACCTCGGGCGGAAGCGCGTCGAGGATGCGCGAGGGAACCGACGCGCCGAGCAGCACGAAGCCACCCCGGTCGGTGCTGCTGCGGATCAGGCGGCCGAACGCCTGTTGCAGACGATGGCGGACGGCCGTGTCCTCGTAGGCGGCGCCGCCGAACGCAAGGCGCCGGGCCGTGTGCAGGATGGTCGGCCGCGACCACGGCACGCCCTCGAACACCAGCAGCCGCAACGAATCGCCCGGAACATCGACACCGTCGCGCAGGGCGTCGGTGCCGAACAGGCTGGCACGGGGATCCGCCCGGAACAGATCGACGAGTGTGCCGGTATCCACCGCATCGACATGCTGGGCGAATAGCGGCAGACCGGCGCGCGCCAGCCTGTCGGCCAGGCGCGCGTGGACGGCGCGCAGGCGCGCGATCGCCGTGAACAGGCCAAGCGTGCCGCCGCCCGCAGCTTCGATCAATGCTGCATAGGCATGGGCAAGCGAGGCCATGTCCCGGCGGTTGACATCGGTTGCGACCCAGACGCGCGCCTGCGCTGCATAGTCGAACGGGCTTGCGGCGCGGAACAGATGCGGCTCGATGGCCAGATGCGCCGCACCGGTGCTTGCTTCCGGCGGGTCGCCCAGCGTGGCCGATGTGACCAGCACGCCATCGGCCGGTGCCAGCACCGTGCGGGCCAGCGGTTGCAGCGGATCAAGCCAGTGCCGCATCATGCCGCAGTCGATTTCGCGGCCATCGGCGCGGACCAGCGTGAACCAGTCGACATATTGCGGGGCGCCTGCTCCGCCGAGGCGGGCCAGCATCTCGGTCCAGGCGTCGATCAGGCGCGCCCTTGCCGATATTCCCTCGGCGGCCGCGTACAGGCGGGCGATACCGGGCTGGTCCAGCCACTCGGGCAGTTCGGTTGCAATCGCACCCAGCCGCGCATGCAGCTTCAGCAGCGCCTTCGACAGCCGTGCCAGAGTGGCTGATGCGCCTTCCGCTGCGTCCATCAGTTCGGGCGGCATGCCTGCAATTGCCGCTTCCAGCGTGAAACCCCGTTCTTCCTGCGCCGCTTGCGTCTGCACATGGAAACGGATCGCTGCCAGCAGCGTTTCGATCGGGCCATGCGGCTCGCCGGAAGTAATCCGCGACAGCCAGTCGGCGGCCGGCAGGGCCCGTGCAGCATCCAGCACCTGTTCGAGCGCCGTGCCACCCGGCCCGTCATAGCTTGCAACGTCCGACAGGCGGGCGTCGAGACCGCGGCGGCGGCCGGTCCGGCGGCGCGGGTTTTCCGGCCCCAGCAGCCAGCGGCGAAGCTCGATTGCCTCGGCCCCGGTCAGGGCGATCGCAAAGGCGCTGTCGGCGGCGGCGTGCAGGTGGTGGCCTTCGTCGAACACCAGGCGCGACAGGCCATGGCCTTCGCTGTTGCCGCGCGCGGTGTTCGCCATCACCAGCGCGTGACTGGCGATCACCAGACTGGCGCTTGCCGCGTCGCGCACAGAACGCTCGATGAAGCAGCGCCGATAGTGTGGACAGGCGGCGCGGATGCATTCGCCGCGCCGGTCGGTCAGCGCCCGCAGCGCGGTGGCCGGCCGGAACAGGCCAGGAAGCCAGCCCGGAAGATCGCCGCCGACCATGTCGCCGTCGGCGGTGAAACGCGCCCAGCGGGCGACCAGTTCGGCAAATACTGCGGCCCGGCCACTGAAGCTTCCCTGCAGCGCATCCTCGAGGTTCAGCAGGCACAGATAGTTTTCCCGCCCCTTGCGCACGACGATTTTTCCACCCTGCACCATATCCGGGAGGCTGGTCTCGCATTCCGCCTTCAGTTGCCGTTGCAGCGCACGGGTAAAGGTAGAGAGCCACACCAGCCCGCCAGTCTGCCGCGCATAGAGGCTGGCAGGCGCAAGATAGCCGAGGGTCTTGCCGATGCCGGTGCCCGCCTGCGCGACGACCATGTTCGGCCCGTCGCGGCTCTCGCGCGGCTGGAATGCGTGCAGCGCCGCGCGGGCATAGGCGGTCTGGCCGCTGCGCGGTTCGCGTCGGCTGCCGACGAGGTGTGCCAGCGTCTGATCCACCTCGGCGCCGGTCAGTTCCTTCCGGACGGGTGCGGGCCGCGGCGGCGGGTCGGCCCATTCGGGCAGCGCTCCCAGCAGCGGGGTCGTCGGGCCGCTTCGCCCCAGCGAGTCCGCGACTATGTCGCTCCAGGCCCAGCCGCGCCGGGCCAGGCGTTCGAGGCTGTCTGCGGCGCCCGTCCTCGGCGGCCAATTCGGTGCCTCTACTTGCGCCAACAGTGCGCCGGCGGCAGCTTGCAGAAAACCGGCTTCGGCGGCGCCTGCCGCCGGTGGTTCAAGTTTCAGCGCCGTTGCCAGACCTCCGGCCGAAGGAACCAGAAACCGGGCAGGCCAGACGAACGCCCAGAGTTCCAGCAGGTCGAGACCTGTTGCCTCGGCCAGCCCGAGCCGCGCCGCCAATTGTGGCGCATTCAGCAGCAGATGCGGCGAATCCCCCAGCCGTCGCAGGGCTTCGGCCTGTGAAATGGCACTGCAATTCCCCTGATTGTCGGCCCGCCATATGCCCGCATGGCTTGCGACAATGGCCGGAATTGGCAATGGGGGGGGCATGTTCACCGGACTTGCAAGCCTTTCACAGCAGGACATCGAAGCCCTGCGCTCGGAATCCGCCACAAGCAAGGCCTGGCCCTTCGAGGAAGCCCGCAAGCTGCTGGCGCGCTATGCCAGCGGCTTCCCCGACGCGGGCGTGGTCTTTGAAACCGGCTACGGGCCTTCGGGACTGCCGCACATCGGCACGTTCGGAGAAGTCGTTCGCACCACCATGGTGCGCCGCGCCTTCGAGATTCTGGCGCCTGGCGTGCCGACGCGGCTGATTGCCTTTTCCGACGACATGGACGGAATGCGGAAAGTCCCGCCGCATCTTCCGAACCAGCAGTTGTTGCAGGAAGCGATCGACCTTCCGCTGACGAAGGTGCCCGACCCGTTCGGCACCCACGACAGCTTCGGCGCCCACAACAACGCCCGCCTGCGCGCCTTTCTCGACAGTTTCGGCTTCGAGTATGAGTTCCTGTCGTCGACACAGTGCTACGCGTCGGGCCGTTTCGACGACACGCTGCTGCAGGTTCTCGCCCGATATGACGAGATCATGGCGGTGATGCTGCCGACCTTGCGGGCCGAGCGGCAGGCGACCTATTCGCCATTCCTGCCGATCAGCCCCACTACCGGCAAGGTGTTGCAGGTTCCCCTGCTGCACCACGATGTGACCGCCGGCACCATCACCTACGCCGAACCGGAATCAGGCGAGCATGTCACCGTTCCGGTTACGGGCGGGCACTGCAAGCTGCAATGGAAGGTGGACTGGGCGATGCGCTGGGTGGCGCTTGGCGTCGACTATGAAATGGCGGGCAAGGATCTGATCGATTCGGTGCAGGTGTCGTCGAAGATCGCGCGCGTGCTGGGCTATCGCCCGCCCGAGGGGTTCAACTATGAACTCTTCCTCGATGCCGAAGGCGCGAAGATCTCGAAGACGAAGGGCAATGGCCTGACGATCGAGGAATGGCTGCGCTATGCCCCGCCGGAAAGCCTTGCCTTTTACATGTTCCAGCAGCCGCGCGCGGCCAAGAAACTGTATCTTGGCGTCGTGCCCAAGGCGATGGATGAATATTTCCAGTTCGTCGCCGCCTATCCCCGCCAGACGGCCAAGGAACGGCTGGGCAATCCGGCGTTCCATGTCCATGGCGGGCCGCCGCCTGCCTATCAGCCGCCGGTGCCGTTTGCGCTGCTGCTGAATCTGGTGGCGGTGTCCGGCGCGACCGACAGGCGGATGCTGGGCGACTATCTGAAGCGCTACGCAGCCGACTGCGACCCCGAGGGCGACCAGCGGCTGAAGGCGATGATCGACGCCGCGATCGGCTACCATCAGGATGTCATCGCCCCGACGCTGAAGCGCCGCCCGCCCGATGCGCGCGAAAAGGCGGCCCTGCAGGAACTGAACCGCTGGCTGGAAGCAAACCCTGCCGCCAATGCCGAAGCCATCCAGCACGAGGTGTATGAGATCGGCAAGCGGCACGGCTTCGATCCGCTGCGAAGCTGGTTTCAGGCGCTGTATGAAATCCTGCTCGGTTCGTCGCAGGGTCCGCGCATGGGCACGTTCTTTGCGCTGTACGGCGTCGAGAACAGCCGCCGCCTGCTCGAAGACGCGGTGGCGGGCCAATAACGCCTGAGCACTACCATGTTGCCGGGCGGGCAGGGTGCGCCCGCCCGGCCATGAATCATTTGCCGCCGGCTGCGATCCAGCGGTCGATCTTGGCGTCGAGCACTTCGAGCGGCAGCGCGCCGGTCATCAGCACCTGTTCGTGGAAGGCGCGGATGTCGAAGTTCCTGCCCAGTGCTTTTTGCGCGCGTTTGCGGGCCTCCTGGATGCGGATGTCGCCCACCTTGTAGGCAAGCGCCTGCGCCGGCATCGCCACATAGCGGTCGACTTCGTTCACCACATCCGTCGGTCCCTGCGCCGAGTTGGCGATCATGTAGTCGATCGCCTGCTGGCGGCTCCAGCCCTTGGCGTGCAGCCCGGTGTCGACGACCAGCCGCATCGCCCGCAGCATCTCGTCGTCGAGGCGGCCGAGATACTGATAGGGGTCGGTGAACATGCCAAGTTCACGGCCAAGACTTTCCGCATAGAGGCCCCAGCCTTCTGAAAATGCCGTGTTGCCGCCGAAACGCTGGAAGCTTGGCAGTTTGTCGTTTTCCAGCGCCAGCGCGATCTGGAAATGGTGCCCCGGCTTGCCTTCGTGCAAATACAGCGTTTCCATGCCCGGCGTCGTGCGCGACGGCAGATCATAGGCGTTGAAATAGAAGATTCCGGGGCGCGAACCGTCCGGCGCGCCTGGCATATAGGAACCGCCTGCCGAATCCTTTTCAAGAAACGCCGGATAGGGGCGGATTTCCAATGGAGTTTTCGGCATCGTCCGGAACAGCTTCGGCAGTGCTACGTCGACTTTCTTGCCGATGTCGTAATAGCTTTGGGTCAGCCATTCGCGACTTTGCGGTTTGAACTTCGGATCGGTCTTTATGTATTCGAAGAAGGCTTTCAGGTCACCCTTGAAGCCGACCTGCTGCTTTACCTTTTCCATTTCGCCGTGAATGCGCGCCACTTCGCGCAAGCCCAGTTCATGGATTTCGGTCGGCGTCATCGAAGTGGTGGTCTGGGTGGCGACCAGATGGCGATACAGTTCCGGCCCGCCCGGCATTGAAACCAGGCCGGGGCGGTCGTCCGGGCGGCTGGCTGGCAGATACACGTCGCGCACATAATCGCGCAGCTTCGCATAGCGGGGCAGGATCTCATCGCGGATCTTGGCGGTATAGGCCGCGCGCAGCCGTTCCTGCTCGGCGGCAGGGATGCTGTCGGGGAATTTCTTCACCGGCATCATCAGCGGCATCGCATCGACACCGCCGTCGACGTGGCGGTTCAACTGATCGAGCACCCGCGTCGAGACGAGCTTTGGCTGCACCACGCCCTTCGACACACCTTCCTTCATGCGGTCGAGCACCCTGTCGAGCGCGACCGCGAAGCCGTCGAGGCGCTTCAGATTGTCCTCATAGTCCTTGACGCTGTTGAAGCGGGCGATCGACGTGCCGGAAAAAATATCAGGCACGAACTGGTGCAGGCCGTTGAAATGGTCGATCGGCAACAGCTTCTGAACGTTCAGGATTTCCGGCGCATAGCCCTTCACGTCGCTGGTGCGCTGCCATTTGAACACATCGTAGCTGATCTGTTCATCCGCATTCAGTTTGGCCCGGTCGATCGCCGCCAGCGCCTGAAGGTCTGCCTCGGCGGCGGCCTTTTCGGCTGCCAGATACTGGTCGGAAATATAGTCGCCGAACTGGTCGGCGTAGCGCTTGTCGCCCCGGAACAGCGCCTGAAGCGGATTGCGCTTCAGATTGGCTTCGTCGGACGCTGCGAACAGCGCCGCCAGCTTTGCCGATTCGGTTTGCTGCACGCTTGCAGCCGGTGCGGCGGGCGCCTGCGCAAAGGCGGGGCAGGCAAAGGCAAGCGCTGCCAGGGCAGCGCCGGCGTGGAACGACATTCGCATTTGTTACTCCTCGGACTCGGCCATTCTCTCTCAGTCGAGGGGAATAATCCTGCCCGACGCCATTACAAAGCGCATTTTGCGCAGCGAATCCGGATCGTTGAGCGGGTCGCCCTGCACGGCGATGATGTCTGCCGACTTTCCTGCCTCGATGGTGCCGACTTCGTTTTCCAGCCCCAGAAGCTCGGCGGCGGTGACTGTTGCGGAAACCAGTGCAGCCCGCTGCGTCATGCCGCCCTTGTCGACCAGCAGGCGGAATTCCTCGGCGTTGCGGCCATGTTCGAAGACGCCTGCATCGGTGCCGAAGGCGATTTTCACGCCCGCCTGCCGCGCGGCCTGCACCTGCTTGCCCCACATCGCCAGCGACTGTCTGGCCTTCGTCTCGACGGCTGGCGTGTAGATGTGGCGGCCGACGCGTTCGGAAACGCCGGTAAGCGCAGTAAGCGTCGGCACCAGATAGGTGCCCCTGGCGTTCATCACCTTCAGCGTTTCCGGGCTGGCCCAGGTGGCGTGTTCGATCGAAGTGATGCCGGCAGCCGACGCACCACGGATACCGTCGTCGCCATGGGCGTGGGCGGCGACCCTGAGGCCGAGGCTGGCAGCAGTGGTTGCGATCGATTCCAGTTCGGGCGGGGTGAAGTGCATTCCAAGCCCGCGCGCCTGCTGCGACAGCACGCCGCCGGTCGCGGTGATCTTGATGACGTCGGCGCCGCGCTTCGAGGCTTCGCGCACGCGCTGGGCACATTCGGTGGGGCCGGTGCAGGTGTTTTTCTGGTCCAGCACTTCGGCGACTTCCGGGCGGAAGCCGCTGACGTCGCCGTGGCCGCCGATGATCGACAGCGCAGGCCCTGCGGCAAGGATGCGCGGGCCGGGCACCAGCCCTTCGGCGATCGAATCGCGCAGGGCAAAGCCGGTCAGCATCGACGAGCCGAGGTCGCGGACGGTGGTGAAGCCCGCCTTTACCGTAAGCAGCGCGTTCTTGGCGCCGACGAGGGCCGCATGTTCGTTGGTTTCGACTGCTTCCGAACGGTAATCGCCACCCGGATCGCCGGTGAGGTGGACGTGCGAGTCGATGAGACCAGGCAGCACCGTCGAATCGCCGAGGTCGATGACGGTTGCGCCTTCGGGCACTGCGGCACCTGCCGGAAGCACCGCCTTGATGCGTTTTCCTTCGATCAGCACGATGGCAGGCGCACCATTTCCAGTGCGCGGATCGGTGATCAGCCTGCCCGCCTTGATGGCGACGATCGCGGGGGTTGCGGCGGGGGTCGCCGCCTGCGCCTGCGTTACGGCAGCCGTCAGCAGCAGGGCCGACGAGAGGAAGTGGCGTGCAGCGCCATATGTTGGCATAGGTCCCTCCGGATGGGTTTGTTTGTCGTTGTCGACGGCCTAGCGCAGGCGCTCGAATGTTGACAAGCGGAGGCCATGCCCATATGGCCCTCGCTTTCCGCGGCGGCCCTTACGGGGTCTGCCGCGCCTGTTATCTTGAAGACAAGGATTTCAAAGATGTTCGCGGTGGTGCGCACGGGCGGCAAGCAATATCGGGTCGCAGCCAACGACCGGATCACGGTCGAGAAGCTGGATGGCGAAGCGGGTTCCAAGATCACGCTGGGTGACGTCCTGCTGGTGTCGGACGGCGGCGCGCTGAAGGATGCGGGCAAGGTGAAGGTGACGGCGGAAATCGTCGCCCACAACCGTGGCGACAAGGTGGTGATCTTCAAGAAGAAGCGCCGCCACAACTATCGCCGCAAGAACGGCCATCGCCAGCACCAGACGGTGCTGAAGATCCTGTCGATCGCGTAAGGGAGTCCCACGAAATGGCACATAAAAAGGCAGGCGGCTCTTCGCGTAACGGTCGCGACTCGCAGTCGAAGCGTCTTGGCGTCAAGCTGTTCGGCGGCCAGCAGGCGATCGCCGGCAACATCCTCGTCCGCCAGCGCGGCACCCGCTTCTGGCCGGGCGTCAACGTCGGTCTGGGCCGTGACCACACCCTGTTCGCGACCGCCGATGGCCGGGTGGAATTCCACGATGGCAAGCAGGGCCGCAAATATGTCAGCGTCCGGGTGGCCGAAGCCGCCGAATAAGGCCGTCTGGAACGAAGAAGGCCGGGGCTTTCACCCCGGCCTCTGCTTTCGTTCAGGCCCC
>NZ_DBNHFX010000081.1:0-16354 GCF_057137845.1 Sandaracinobacteroides sp.
ACATTCTTGCTCCGCAACGGCTCGCGCCGGGCGACCAGGTGGTCGCCGGCAAGAAGGTCGACGTGAAGCCAGGCAATGCGATGGAGATCGGGCAGATGCCGGTCGGCACCATCGTCCACAACGTCGAACTGAAGCCCGGCAAGGGTGGGCAGCTCGCCCGTGCCGCCGGCACCTTCATCCAGGTCGTTGGCCGTGACCGCGGCATGGTCATCATCCGGCTCAACTCGGGCGAGCAGCGTTATGTGCGCTCGGAGTGCATGGCGACGGTCGGTGCGGTGTCCAACCCGGACAACTCGAACCAGAACCTCGCCAAGGCTGGCCGCAACCGCTGGCTCGGCATCCGCCCGCTTACGCGTGGTGTTGCCAAGAACCCGGTCGACCACCCGCATGGCGGTGGTGAAGGCCGGACCTCTGGTGGTCGCCATCCGGTGACGCCGTGGGGCAAGCCGACGAAGGGGGCCAAGACCCGGTCGAACAAGGCGACGGACAAGATGATCATCCGTTCGCGGCACGCGAAGAAGAAGAGGTAAGCGATGGCACGTTCCGTCTGGAAGGGCCCGTTCGTAGAACTGAGCCTGCTGAAGAAGGTGGAAGCCGGTGCCCGCGGGCCGATCAAGACCTGGTCGCGCCGCTCCACCATCCTGCCGCAGTTCGTTGGCCACACGTTCAACGTGTACAACGGCAAGAAGTTCGTGCCGGTGTCGGTGTCGGAAGAAATGGTCGGCATGAAGCTGGGCGAGTTTGCGCCGACGCGCACTTTCCCCGGTCACGCGGCCGACAAGAAGTCGAAGAGGTAGGCCCGAGATGTCGAAACCAGTAGCACCCCGCAAGGTGGGTGAGCGCGAGGCGCTCGCCGTTGCGACAACCGTGCGTGGCAGCCCCTACAAGCTGAACCTCGTCGCCGGTCTGATCCGTGGCAAGAACGCCGAAGAAGCCGTGAACGCGCTGACCTTCTCGTCGAAGGCGATGGCCGTTGACGTGAAGAAGTGCCTGCAGTCGGCGATCGCCAACGCGGAAAACAACCACAATCTGGATGTCGACCGGCTGTGGGTGAAGGAAGCTTCGGTAGGCAAGTCGATTTCCATGAAGCGGTTTGCGACCCGTGCGCGCGGTCGTTCGTCGCGGATCGTGAAGCCGTTCTCGCGGCTTCGGATCGTGGTGCAGGAACGTGACGTGACGGAAGGGCAGGACGCGTAATATGGGTCAGAAATCCTCTCCCGTCGGGCTTCGCCTGCAAATCAACCGGACATGGGACAGCCGCTGGTATGCCGCTGGCGACGACTATGGCCGATTGCTGCTCGAAGACCTGAAGATCCGCCAGTATGTGCTGAAGACGCACCCGCAGGCGGCGATCTCGAAGGTGGTGATCGAGCGTCCGGCGAAGCTCTGCCGCGTTTCGATCTATGCTGCCCGTCCCGGTGTGATCATCGGCAAGAAGGGCGCCGACATCGAGAAGCTGAAGCAGGCGATCGGCCGGATGACGAAGAGCGAAGTCTCGCTCAACATCGTCGAAATCCGCAAACCGGAAATCGATGCCCGCCTCATCGCGCAAGGCATTGCCGACCAGCTCGAACGCCGCGTTGCGTTCCGCCGGGCGATGAAGCGCGCGGTGCAGTCGGCCCAGCGGCTTGGCGCCGAAGGCATCAAGATAACCTGCGGCGGCCGTCTCGGCGGCGCCGAGATTGCGCGATCGGAAACCTATCGCGAAGGCAAGGTGCCGCTGCACACGCTGCGCGCCAACGTCGATTATGCCGAAGCCCAGGCCCACACGGCCTACGGCGTCTGCGGGATCAAGGTCTGGGTGTACAAGGGCGAGATCCTTGGCCACGACCCGATGGCGCAGGATCGGCTGATGATGGAATCCCAAACGTCGGGCGTGCGGCCCGCCCGATAAGCGACGCTTCATAAGCGTCGCCTTATCGGGGGCTCATTCCCTGTCTGAAGGCGAAAGAAAATGCTGCAACCCAAACGGACAAAGTTCCGCAAGGCCTTCAAGGGCCGCATTCACGGCGATGCCAAGGGCGGAACCGCGCTGAACTTCGGCGCCTTCGGCCTGAAGGCCCTCGCGCCGGAACGCATTACCGCGCGCCAGATCGAGAGCGCGCGCCGCGCAATCACCCGCCACATGAAGCGCCAGGGGCGTTTGTGGATCCGTATCTTCCCGGACGTGCCGGTGTCGTCGAAGCCCGCCGAAGTGCGGATGGGCTCGGGCAAGGGCTCGCCGGAATATTGGGCCGCGCGGGTGAAGCCGGGCCGCATCATGTTCGAGATCGACGGTGTGAGCCACGAAGTGGCCGCAGGCGCCTTTGAACGCGCCGCTGCCAAGCTTCCCATCAAGGTGAAGATGGTGACCCGCCTCGGCGAGAAGAAGGACTAAGCCATGGCCAAGCCAGACTATAAGCAGAGCTCGGACGCGGACCTTGCCGGCGATCTGTCGGCGCTGAAGCGCGAACAGCTCAATCTGCGCTTCCAGGCGGCGACCAACCAACTGGAAAAGCCGAGCCGGGTGCGCGAAGTGCGCCGGAGCATCGCGCGCATCCAGACCGAACAGAACGCCCGCGCCAACGCGCAGGCGGCGAAGGCGTAAGGAGGAAACCATGCCCAAGCGCGTGCTGCAGGGGACGGTGGTCTCCGACAAGACGGACAAGACGGTGGTGGTGCTGGTGGAGCGCAAGGTTGCGCACCCGCTGTATGGCAAGATCATCCGTCGTTCGAAGAAGTATCATGCCCACGATGAAGCCAACGCCATGCGTGAAGGCGACATCGTTCGCATCGAGGAATGTGCGCCGGTCTCGAAGCTGAAGACGTGGCGCGTGATCGGCAAGGTCGACGCGACCAGCGCCGACGGAAAGGCGGCCTGACATGATTCAGATGCAGACCAGGCTCGATGTCGCGGACAATTCGGGCGCACGTGAAGTGATGTGCATCAAGGTGCTGGGCGGCTCCAAGCGGCGCTTTGCCGGCGTCGGCGATGTGATCGTCGTTTCGGTGAAGGATGCGGCTCCCAAGGGCCGGGTGAAGAAGGGGGACGTGCATCGCGCTGTCGTCGTTCGCACCGCCAAGGACATCCGTCGCCCGGACGGTTCGGTGATCCGCTTCGACGGCAATGCCGCCGTGCTGATCAACAAGAACGAAGAGCCGATCGGAACCCGTATCTTCGGCCCAGTCGTGCGTGAACTGCGCTCGACCGGCCACATGAAGATCATTTCGCTCGCGCCGGAGGTGCTGTGATGTCGATGGCGAAGATCAGGAAGGGTGACCGCGTCATCGTTCTTGCCGGCAAGGACAAGGGCCGGGAAGGCGATGTGGTGAAGTCGCTGCCGAAGGAAGGCAAGGTCGTCGTGGCCGGCGTCAACATGATCGCCCGGCACACCAAGCCGACCCAGGCCGACCCCGAGGGCGGTATCCAGCGGCGAGAAGCTGCGATCGATGTTTCGAACGTCGCTATCCGCGATCCGAAAACGGGCAAACCCGCCCGTGTCGGCTTCGAGGTGCGTGACGGCAAGAAGGTTCGGGTCCTGAAGGGCTCGGGTGAGGTGCTCAATGGCTGAACAGCGTGTGAAGCCGCGGATGCAGAAGCTCTATGAGGAGCGCATCAAGGCGGCGATGACCGAGCAGTTCGGGTATCAGAACCCGATGCAGGTTCCGAAGATCGAGAAGATCGTGATCAACATGGGCGTCGGTGAAGCGACCCAGGACAAGAAGAAGGTCGAGGTTGCAGCCGCCGAAATGATGGCGATTGCCGGCCAGAAGCCTGTCGTGACCCGGGCGAAGAAGTCGATCGCGCAGTTCAAGCTGCGTGAAGGCATGCCGATCGGCTGCAAGGTCACCCTGCGCAGTGATCGCATGTTCGAGTTCCTCGATCGCCTGATCACCATCGCCCTGCCGCGCGTGAAGGACTTCCGGGGCGTGAACCCGAAGAGCTTCGACGGCCGTGGCAACTATGCGATGGGCCTGAAGGAACAGATCGTGTTCCCGGAAGTGTCGTACGACAAGATCGACAAGATCCGCGGAATGGACATCATCATTACCACCACCGCCGGAACCGACGACGAGGCGCGCGCGCTTCTGCGTCATTTCGGAATGCCGTTCGTTGGCGACGCCGAAGCGCGCCAACAGGCAGCGGCCTGAGACGGGGGGAACTTAAGTCATGGCGAAACTGAGTTCTGTGAACAAGAACGAGCGTCGGAAGGCGCTGGTGAAGCAGTATGCGGCGAAGTTCGAGAAGCTGAAGGCGATCGCGAACGATGAAAGCCGCGACGAAGGCGAGCGCCTGATGGCGCGCCTGAAGATGGCGGAACTGCCGCGCAACGCGAACCCGACGCGGGTGCGCAACCGTTGCGAGCTGACCGGGCGCAGCCGCGCCTATTACCGCAAGTTCAAGCTCTCGCGAGTGATGCTTCGGGAACTGGCCAACAAGGGCCTGATCCCCGGCGTTACGAAGTCGAGCTGGTAAGGGCTGGCTGATATGAATATGACCGATCCCTTGGGTGATATGCTCACCCGCATTCGCAACGGCCAGTCTGCCCGCAAGGACAGTGTGCTGACCCCGGCGTCCCGCCTGCGCGCGAGCGTGCTCGATGTGCTGCAGCGGGAAGGCTACATCCGTGGCTATTCCGCCGAGGAAACCGGTGGGCCGACGCCGACCATCCGTATCGAGCTGAAGTATTTCGAAGGCCAGCCGGCGATCCAGCACGTCTCGCGCGTGTCGAAGCCGGGCCGTCGGGTCTATGCCGGTGCACAGGAGCTGCCGCGGGTCAAGAACGGCCTCGGTATCACCATCGTTTCGACGCCGAGGGGCGTTCTCTCTGACGCGGAAGCGCGCCACGAGAACGTCGGCGGCGAAGTCCTCTGCCAGGTGTTCTGATCATGAGCCGCATCGGTAAGAAGCCCGTATCCATTCCTGCCGGCGTGCAGGCATCGATCAACGGCGGAATCATCGAGGTGAAGGGCCCCAAGGGGGCACTCTCCATGCCGCTCGTCGACGACATCGCCTACGCGATCGAAGGCGGCGAGATCCGCGTCAACCCGGCGAACGACACCCGCCGCGCCCGTGCCTTCTGGGGCATGCAGCGCACGATGGTCTCGAACCTGGTTGTCGGCGTCTCGGACGGTTTCACCAAGATCCTCGAGATCACCGGCGTCGGTTACCGTGCGTCGGTGCAGGGGAAGGTGCTGAAGCTGCAACTTGGTTACAGCCACGACGTCGAGTATGCGATCCCCGAAGGGATCACCATCAAGACGCCGGACCAGACCACCGTCGAAATCAGCGGTTCCAGCCGGCAGCAGGTCGGGCAGGTCGCCGCAGAGATCCGGCGCTGGCGCAAGCCCGAGCCTTACAAGGGCAAGGGTATCAAGTACCGCGGCGAGTTCATCTTCCGCAAGGAAGGGAAGAAGAAGTAATGGTGAAGCATCTCTCCCTCTTCGAAGCCCGCCGGCGCCGCGTGCGCACGGTGCTTCGTGCCCGCGCCGGCGGCAAGCCGCGGCTTTCGGTGCATCGTTCGGGCCAGCACATTTATGCGCAGGTGATCGACGATTCCGCCGGCCGCACGCTGGCCGCCGCTTCGACGCTCGAAAAGGACTTTTCGGGAACCGGCGCGACTGTCTCCGCCGCAGCGAGCGTCGGCAAGCTGCTGGCCGAGCGCGCAAAGGCTGCCGGCGTCTCCAAGGTCGTGTTCGACCGTGGCGGCTTCCTGTTTCATGGCCGTGTGAAGGCGCTGGCCGATGCCGCCCGTGAGGGCGGACTGGAGTTCTGAAGATGGCTGACGAAGTTATCGAAACCGAAGTGCCGGCCGCAGCCGGTGGCCAGGAAGAACGTCGTGGTCGTGGCCGTGGCGGCGGCGCCGGGCGTGGCCGTGGCGGCGAACGCGGCGGACGTGATGGCGATCGGCGCCGTCGGGAGCCGCGCGCGGCCGACGGCGAAGAAGGCCAGGAACTGATCGAGAAGCTGGTGCACATTAACCGCGTCTCGAAGACCGTGAAGGGCGGCAAGCGCTTCGGCTTTGCAGCGCTTGTGGTCGTCGGCGACGGCAAGGGCCGTGTCGGCTTCGGTCATGGCAAGGCGCGTGAAGTGCCGGAAGCCATTTCCAAGGCGACCGCCGCCGCCAAGAAGGCGATGGTTCGCGTGCCGCTGCGTGAAGGCCGTACCCTGCACCACGACGGCTTCGGCCATTTCGGTGCCGGCAAGGTGCACGTCCGGTCGGCTACGCCCGGAACCGGCATCATCGCCGGTGGTCCGATGCGGGCAGTCTTCGAAAGCCTCGGCGTTGCCGACGTGGTTTCGAAGTCGACCGGATCGAACAACCCCTACAACATGGTGCGTGCGACGTTTGCCGCGCTCGAAGGCCAGACCTCGCCAAGGTCGGTTGCCCAGCGGCGCGGCAAGAAGGTTGCCGACCTGCTGGCGCGTCGTGGCGATATCTCGCCGGCGCAGGCGCAGGCCGACGCCGACGCAGTAGTCGCCTGAGGAGACTGAGCAATGGCTGCCAAGAAGAAGGCTGAAGCCGCGACGATCAAGGTGACGCAGACCGGCTCGCCGATCCGCCGCACCAAGGACCAGCGCGCGACGCTGGTCGGGCTGGGGCTTAACAAGATCAACCGGACGCGTGAATTGCAGGACACCCCCGAGGTGCGCGGCATGATCGCCAAGGTGAAGCATATGGTGAAGGTGGAAGGCTGAGCCTTTCACTTGCCCCGGTTCTGCCGGGGAAATGGCGCGAAACAAGCGAAAGCGAGTGCAATAACATGAAACTGAACGATATTCGTGACAATGCCGGTGCCCGCAAGGGCCGGGTGCGTGTGGGCCGTGGTATTGGTTCCGGCGTTGGCAAGACCAGCGGTCGCGGCCAGAAGGGCCAGACCAGCCGCTCGGGCGTTTCCATCTTCGGCTTCGAAGGCGGGCAGATGCCGCTGCACATGCGGCTGCCGAAGCGCGGCTTCAACAAGCCGAACCGGCGCGAGTATAGCGAAGTCAACATCGGCGCCCTCCAGCGGGCAGTCGACGCCGGCCGCCTCGATGCGAAGGCCGTGGTCGATCTGGCGGCGCTGCAGGCGGCCGGCCTCGTCACGCAGCCCAAGGATGGCGTCCGCCTTCTTGGCAAGGGCGAACTGAAGGCAAAGCTCGACATCCATGTCGCAGGTGTCACCAAGTCGGCGCAGGCGGCCGTCGAAGCCGCCGGCGGCAAGGTGACGCTGCCTGCCGTGAAGGCTGCAGCAGAAGCCTGAGCCCCGTTTGCGGGCCGTCGGGCTTCCCTTGTGCGGGCGCAGCGCCTACATCAGCCCACTGATGTGGCGCCGCCCGGTCCTTCGGCACCGCCCCTGTTAGGATGAGACGATGGCGACTGCCGCCGATAAAGCTGCCCAAAGCCTGAGCTTCGCCAATTTTTCCAAGGCGGCAGATCTCAAGAAGCGCCTGTGGTTCACCGTGGGCGCTCTTGTCGTGTTCCGGCTGTGTTCGTTCGTGCCGCTGCCGGGGATCGACCCGCAGGCGCTGTCGCAACTGTTCCGGCAGACCTCGGGCGGCATGCTCGATTTCGTCAACATGTTCTCGGGCGGCGCACTCGAGCGGATGTCGATCATTGCGCTCGGCATCATGCCCTACATCACCGCCTCGATCGTGGTGCAGCTCATGGGCTCGATCTACGAGCCATGGAAGGCGCTGAAGAAGGAAGGCGAGAGCGGTCGCAAGAAGCTGAACCAGTATACGCGGTTCGGCACTGTGGCGCTGACCATCTTCCAAGGCTATGGCATCGCCGTCGGGCTGGAAAGCTGGGGCGCATCGTCCGGCATGTCGGCCGTGATCGATCCGGGCTGGTTCTTCCGCATTTCGACGATCATCACCCTGCTTGGCGGCACGATGTTCCTGATGTGGCTGGGCGAGCAGATCACCAGTCGTGGCATCGGCAACGGCATTTCGCTGATCATCATGGCGGGCATTGTCGCGCAGGTGCCGACGGCGATCGGCGGCCTGCTTGAACAGGGTCGCACCGGCGCCGTGTCGGCGGGCTTCATCCTGATCATCGTAATCATGGCGCTGGCTGTCGTTGCGGTGATCTGCCTGATGGAAACCGCGCAGCGCCGCATTCCGATCCAGTATCCGAAGCGACAGGTCGGCAACCGGCTGTTCCAGGGCGACAGTTCGCACCTGCCGCTGAAGCTGAACACCGCGAACGTCATCCCACCGATCTTTGCATCGTCGGTGCTGCTGCTGCCGCTTACCATCGCACAATTCCTCGGGCAGGAAGGCGGCCCGGAATGGATGCTGACGGTGACCACCGCGCTACAGCACGGCGCGCCGCTTTACATGCTGCTGTATGCCGCCGGGATCATCTTCTTCAGCTTCTTCTACACGGCCGTGGTCTTCAACCCGGAAGAAACCGCCGACAACCTGAAGCGCTATGGCGGCTTCGTTCCGGGCATCCGCCCCGGCGAAAAGACGGCGATCTATCTGGATTATGTGCTGACCCGGATCACGGTGGTGGGCGCTGCCTACCTGACGCTGGTCTGTCTGCTGCCGGAATTCCTGATCGCGCGGATGGCGGTGCCGTTTTATCTGGGCGGAACCTCGCTGCTGATCGTCGTCAACGTGACGATCGACACTGTGGCGCAGATTCAGGGCCACCTGCTGGCGCACCAGTATGAAGGCCTGATCAAGAAAGCGAAACTGAAGACCGGAGGGCGGCGTTGACGACATCTGGGGCGGGGGCCGTGAACATTATTCTGCTGGGTCCTCCGGGGGCGGGCAAGGGAACGCAGGCGCAAAAGCTGGTAGCCGAGCGCGGCATGGTCCAGCTCTCGACGGGCGATATCCTGCGCGCAGCCGTTAAGGCCGGCACCGAAGTCGGGCGCATGGCCGATGAAATCATGAAGGCCGGGAAGCTGTTCCCGGACGAACTGATGGCCGAGATTCTGGGCGAGCATCTGGATGGCATTCCGCTGGAGAAGGGCGTCATTTTCGATGGCTACCCGCGCACACCAAGGCAGGCCGAGCTGCTGGATCAACTGCTGGAGGCGCGCGGCCGCCGACTGGGTTATGTGATCGAACTGGCCGTCGACGAGGACGCGCTGGTCGACCGCATCACCGGCCGCTACACCTGTGCCGCTTGCGGCGAAGGCTATCATGATCGGCACAAGCAGCCGCGTGTTGCCGGTGTCTGCGATCGCTGTGGCGGGACGGAGTTCCGTCGTCGGCCCGACGACAATGCGGAAACGGTGCGCACGCGCATGGCCGAATATCGTGGCAAGACGGCGCCTATCCTGCCGATCTATGCTGCGCGGGGGCTGCTGCGCCAGGTGGACGGCATGGCCGACATGGACAGCGTCAGCCGGGCGATCTCCGCGATTCTGGACGGGCGCTGACCAAGTCAGCCGTGTTGCTGGAATCATGGTTGACAGAAGCAGATTCCGGCGCTGCGGCACTTGACAATGGCGGGCGGGGCCGATAGCCACGCTGCTTCCGATTCCCGCGCGCACGGAGCTTTTTGCCACCGGACTTGTCCGGCAAGGCGGCTGCTTTGTGTGGGGCGGTGTTCGGCACGCAACGAGATGGGGTGCCCGGCCCAAGGCGCCCTGTGGAGCAGGAGTAGTTTGTGGCACGTATCGCAGGGGTGAACATCCCCACCAACAAGCGCGTCGAGATCGCGCTGACCTATATTCATGGCATCGGGCGCACGCGCGCCAAGGAAATCACGACCAAGCTCGGCTTCCCGGCCGAACGCCGCGTGCAGGACCTTACGGACGCCGAAATTCTGCAGATCCGCGAAACCATCGATCGCGATTATGTCGTCGAAGGCGACCTTCGTCGTGATACGGCGATGAGCATCAAGCGCCTGATGGATCTGGCCTGCTACCGTGGCCTGCGGCACCGCAAGGGCCTGCCCGTTCGCGGCCAGCGCACCCACACCAACGCCCGCACCCGCAAGGGTAAGGCCAAGCCGATCGCAGGGAAGAAGAAGTAATGGCACGCGCACCCGAAAGGCTGAAGCGCCGCGAGCGCAAGAACATCTCGGCAGGCGTCGCGCATGTGAACGCCAGCTTCAACAACACCATGATCACCATCACCGACGCGCAGGGCAACGCGATTGCCTGGTCGTCGGCAGGCACCATGGGCTTCAAGGGCAGCCGCAAGTCGACGCCTTATGCGGCGCAGGTTGCTGCCGAGGACGCCGGCAAGAAGGCGGCGGAACATGGCGTCCGCACTCTCGAAGTCGAGGTGAAGGGGCCGGGTTCCGGACGCGAGTCCGCCCTGCGCGCGCTTCAGGCGGTGGGTTTCCAGATCACGTCCATCCGCGATGTGACTTCGATCCCGCACAACGGTGTGCGGCCGCCGAAGCGCCGTCGGGTCTGACGATGGGTTGCCGGGCTGGCCGCGATGGCCCGTCCGGCAGGCACGCCATGCGGTGTGCCGATGTAGGCACGAAACTGGCGGCGCGCCCGAGACCGGTCGAGGGCAAGCCGCAATGGTAGAGGTGAAATGAACGTGTCAGCAGCCTATGCGAAGAACTGGCAGGAACTGAAGAAGCCGAACGCGCTGGTCGTGAAGCCCGGCACGAATCCTGCACGGCAGGTGTTCGTGGCCGAGCCGCTCGAGCGTGGTTACGGCCTCACCCTTGGCAACGCGCTGCGGCGGGTGCTGCTGTCGAGCCTGCAGGGCGCGGCGGTGACCGCGATCCGCATCGACGGAGCGTTGCACGAGTTTTCGTCGTTGGCGGGCGTCCGTGAGGATGTCACCGACATTGTGCTCAATGTGAAGCAGATCGTCGTCAAGATGCAGGGCGACCAGCCCAAGCGCCTGATGCTTTCGGCGTCCGGCCCCGGCGAAGTGACCGCCGGCCAGATCACGGTGACGGGCGATATCGAGATCTCCAATCCCGATCTGGTGATCTGCACGCTGGACGAAGGCGCGACCTTGAACATGGAACTGACGGTGCAGGCCGGCAAGGGCTATGTGCCGGCAGCGCAGAACCGCCCTGCAGATGCGCCCATCGGCCTGATTCCGGTCGATGCGCTGTATTCGCCGGTGCGTCAGGTGGCCTACAAGGTCGACCCGACCCGCGTCGGACAGGATCTTGATTATGACCGCCTGTCGCTGACGGTTGAAACCGACGGTTCGATGACGGCCGACGATGCGGTCGCCTATGCGGCGCGCATTCTGCAGGACCAGTTGCAACTGTTCATCAACTTCGACGAGCCGGCAGCCCGCCCGGTTGCGCAGGCGCCTGTCGTCGGCGCGCCTGCGGACGAGCCGACCGACGTGTCGATGAACCGCAACCTGCTGAAGAAGGTCGACGAGCTGGAATTGTCGGTGCGTTCGGCGAACTGCCTGAAGAACGACAACATCATCTACATCGGTGATCTTGTGCAGAAGAGTGAGCCGGAGATGCTGCGGACTCCGAACTTCGGCCGCAAGTCGTTGAACGAAATCAAGGAAGTCCTGGCAGCAATGGGTCTGCGGCTTGGGATGGACATCCCCGGATGGCCGCCCGAGAACATCGAGGATCTGGCAAAGCGCCTCGAACAGGAATTCTGAGACTGACGAACGGGGCGGCGCTGGCGCTGCCCCGGAACGCCCGGTGCGCTTCGGGCCAATGAAGCGCGGACTGGGGTACCTTGGACGGCCCCTTTACGAACGGAGAATGGAAAATGCGTCATAAGGTTGCACATCGCAAACTCGGCCGGACTACCGAACATCGCATGGCGATGCTGAAGAACATGTCGGCCAGCCTTATCAAGCACGAACAGATTACGACGACACTGCCGAAGGCAAAGGAGCTGCGCCCCTATGTCGAGAAGCTGGTGACGCTTGCCAAGAAGGGCGGCCTTTCCAATCGCCGTCTGGCGCACGCCCGGCTGCAGGACGACGCGCAACTGGTGAAGCTGTTCGACGTGATTGCGCCGCGCTACGCCAACCGCCAGGGCGGTTATGTGCGGGTGCTGAAGGCCGGTTTCCGCGCGTCCGATCAGGCGGCGATGGCGGTCATTGAATTCGTCGAGCGCGACGTCAGCGCCAAGGGGCAGGATTCCGGCCCGGTGGTGGCGGCAGAAGCCGACGCAGCCTGATTTTTTACAAGGGTTGGACAGGGCGGGCGCGGCTTCGGCTGCGCCCGCCCTTTTTTTGCGCGGTGCTACCCCTTGCAGCATTCCGCTGAAACGGAAACAATGACTCTTCAGTTTGATCGGGCAGGCAGGAAAGGCAGGGCGCCATGGAAGATGCAGATCGAAAGACCGCGCTCAGGGCGATTCCCTATGGGATCTATGTGATGACGGCCAAGGGGCCGGACGGGGATTTGCATGCCTCGACCGTCAACTGGGTGACACAGACTGCCTTTGTGCCACCTCTTGTGGCGATTGGGGTGAAGGTCGATTCCGGGATTTACGCGGCAACCCGCGCCAGCGGCCGCTTCGTGTTGAACATGCTGGGCAAGGGCCAGCAGGGCGTTGCCTTTACCTTCTTCAAGCAGGCGAAAGACGAGGGTGGACTGATTTCAGGCGAGCCGTATCACGCGGGAGAGAACGGCGCACCAGTGCTGGACAATGCGTTCGTGGCGGTCGAGTGCCACGTGGTGCAGGTGGTCGAGATCGGCGACCACCACGTTATTCTGGGGCAGGTCGACAAGGCCCACGTCCAACACGCGCCGGAAGGTCGGCCGGATGCGGCAATCCTCGAGATGCGTGATCTGGGCGATCACATCTTCTACGGCGGCTAGGTGCAGTGCGGGGCGCGCCCATGCGCCCCCGCCTGCTGACGATCAGGCCAGACGCTCTTTCACCTTGGCGGTGAATTCGGCGTCAGTCAGGATGCCGGCGCTATGGGCGTCGGCAAGCTTGCGCAGCGCGTTGGCCAGTTCGCCGCCTGTTGCCGCAGGGGTGGCTTGCGCTGGCGCAGCAGCAGCCATCTGTTCCGCGTGCGCCAGTTCGGCTGCGTGCATCTTCGCCTGCTGTTTCGCTGCCGAGTTTCCGGCAACGGTGGTTGCCGTCTTGGTGATGATGGCGGTCCGTGCCGCGGTTCCGGCCGCACGGCCAAGCAGTCCTCTCGATCGCACCATTTCATTCTCCTCCGTTTGATCGCGTCGACCCGTGTTGCGTGGTGCCGGCGGCTGGTTTTCAGTGCGCCATCAGCAGCGGGACTTCGCTGACGCCGAGCAGGCGACGGGTGACGCCGCCCATCAGGAATTCCATCGCCCGGCTGCGGCCATAGCCACCCATCACCAACAGCCCCGAGCCGAGTTCGCGTGCGGTCGCCAGCAGCGTGTCCGAGGTGGAACGGCCGGACGCGTTGCGTTCGTGCAGATCCGCCTTCACGCCATGCCGCGACAGATAGGCAGCGACGGCCATTGGCGGAAAATCGCCGCCGCCGGTTGGGTCGACGGTCAGGATGTCGACGCGCGGTGCCTTTTGCAGCAGCGGTATCGCGCGTTTCACGGCATGCGCGGCTTCCTTGGTAGGTTTCCATGCCAGCAGCACCGGCTTTTCGAATTCCAGCCTGGCGTGTGCGTGCGGCACCGCCAGAACCGGCGCGTCGGCATGAGTGACGACGGCCGACAGCGCGTGACCGAGTTCCCGGTTGTTCTGCGGCGGCAGCGTCATCACGATCGCGTCGGCCAGGAGCGAACGGTCGACCAGTGTCTGCCTCGGTTCGCCCATGGCTTCGGCGAAGCTGAATGGCACACCCTCGCCGTCGAGGCGGGCGGTCAGTGCGTCGCGCTCTGCCTCGGCGAGCTTGGCTTCATCTTCCATCAACTGCACGACCATTGCGGCGCTGCCGGCAAAACCGGCCGCATCCGCGCCGAGGAACGCCGGCACCCGCCTTGTCTGCAGGCATTCGAGATGGCCGTTGACATAACGCGCCAGATCGAGCGCGCCTTGCAGCCGGGATTCAAAATGTTCGTCGTCGCCGACGTGGAGCAGAATCGACTTCATCGCGACCTCCTGTTGCCAATATGGAGCCTAGCCCATGAAAAGCCATATTGAAAACACTGTCTTGATCTTGGTCAAGTGCCTGCTGTCAATCGATGATCTCGCCCGAACATTCCCCGAAGCCGATTGAAGCGAATCCGGGCGCGGCGGCAACGGCTGCGATACGCACCACGTCGCCCGCTGCAAGGAACCGGCGCTGCTCTCCGTTCGCGAGCGTGATCGGCTTTCTGCCGGCCTGCGTCAGTTCTAGGAGCGACCCTTCGGTTCCGTCGGCCTCGCCGGAAATGGTGCCGGTGCCGAACAGATCTCCGGGGCGGAGGTTGCAGCCGCCGGCGCTGTGATGCGCAACCATCTGCTGGACGGTCCACCAGAGGTCGGCGGAGTTCGCCTGTGCCAGCCGGGCTTCGGGAAGGCCGGCGTCGCGCATGGCGCGGGTTTGCAGGAACACCTCCAGCGACAGCCGCAACCCGCCGAACGCCTGATCGTCTGCGTTGCGCAGATATGGCAGCAGGGTGGGATCGTCGGCACCGCGAGGCATGGCGGGACCGCGAAACGGCGCCATCGCTTCCGGCGTGATGATCCACGGGCTGATCGTGGTGGCGAAGTTCTTCGCCAGAAACGGCCCCAGCGGCTGCGATTCCCACGCCTGCACGTCGCGCGCCGACCAGTCGTTCAACAGGCAGAATCCGGCGATCTGTTCGTGCGCATCGGCAATCGCGACCGGCGTGCCCTGCTGGTTGCCCGGCCCCATCCAGACCCCCAGTTCCAGCTCGAAGTCGAGCCACTGGCAGGGACCGAACTGCGGGCCGTTCTCTCCCGGTGATTGCCCGTGCGGACGGCGGATCGGGGTGCCCGAAGGCACGACCGAGGACGCCCGCCCGTGATAGCCGATCGGCATGTGCCGGTAATTGGGCGGCAGCGGCGCGTCCGGGCGGAACAGGCGCCCGGCCTTGGTTGCGTGATGGATGCCGGCGAAAAAGTCGGTGTAGTCGCCGATTTCGCACGGCATGTGCATGTCGGCGTGCGCAGCCGGCACCAGAAAGGGCTGCGCGGCCTGCGCCTTGCCGGGATCGGTCAGCAGATCGAACAGTGCATGGCGCACGGCGACACGCGCTTCACGGCCAAGCGCCAGCAGTTCGTTCAGCCGTTCGGAGCACAGGTCTGCCAGCCAGTCGAGGCCCGGCAGCAGGCCCGCCCCGGCCGCGCCGGCAAGATCGAACACATGGTTGCCGATCGCGACGCCTGTGCGGGGGCCGGAGTCGCCGTCGGAGAACAGCCCCAGCGGCAGGTTCTGCACCGGGAACATGGGGTGGCCATCGGCGCCCTCCACCCAGCATCGGGCCTTTGCGTCGTGGGTATGGTCTGGCGTCCACCAGGTCATGGCCTGTCTCCGGTCATGGTTGTTCCGTCCGATCGATCCTGGCCATCCGCCACTCGATCGAGCGGCACAAGAATGCGCGATCCTGGTGGCCCGAAATGCGCTGTCACACCATAGACCCGGCCTAGGTTTTCTGCCGTC
This sequence comes from Sandaracinobacteroides sp., assembly GCF_057137845.1. Lineage (NCBI taxonomy): Bacteria > Pseudomonadati > Pseudomonadota > Alphaproteobacteria > Sphingomonadales > Sphingosinicellaceae > Sandaracinobacteroides > Sandaracinobacteroides sp. Next base: position 15,434 of record NZ_DBNHFX010000081.1, read on the forward strand.
AGCACCTGATCGGGCGCACCGTCGGCAACCAGCGCGCCGTGGTCCAGCAGCAGGATGCGGTCGCAGGTGCGATAGGCGAGGCCAAGATCGTGCAGCACCGCCACCACCAGCGCGCCGCGCCGGGCTTCGTCGCGCAGGATGTCCATTCCGGCGATCTGGTGGGCAGGATCTAGGCTTGCCAGCGGCTCGTCCACCAGCAGCACCGGCGCCTCGACCGCCAGTGCGCGGGCAAGCAAAGCCCGCGCGCGTTCGCCGCCCGACAGTTCCGTCGCCGTGCGCCGGGCAAGGTCGGCGATGTCGGTGCGCTGCATCGCCCGCTCGATCGCGGCGCGGTCGGCGTCGGTGATGCGGGAAAGCGGGGCAAGATGGGGCAACCGGCCAAGGCCCACCAATCGCTCGACGCTGAGCGGCCAGTGCAGCGTCTGCCCCTGCGGCAGGAACGACAGTATCCGCGCGAGCCCGTCGCGCGACCAGGCCGGGATCGGGCGGCCATCCAGCCGCACATCGCCCTCGTGCCTGAGCAGCCCGGCAAGGGCGCGCATCATCGTCGATTTTCCAGCGCCGTTCGGGCCGAGGATGCCGACCAGTTGCCCGCCGCCGAGCGTTACCGTCACGTCGCGCAGCGCCTTGCGGCCACCGAGCGACACCGAAAGAGCGGTGGCTTGCAGCTCTACCATAGCCGCCGTTCCCGCAGCAGGTGGGCGAGGAACACCGGCACGCCGAGGAAGGCAGTCACGACGCCCAGCTTCAGTTCTTCGGGTGTCGGCAGAACGCGCACCAGAACGTCGCTCAGTGTCAGCAGGGCGGCCCCGGCGACGGCGCTGGGCCACAGGATCGCCGAAGGGCTGCGGTCGGTGAACGGGCGCACCAGATGCGGCACAACCAGCCCGACGAAGCCGATTGCCCCGGTTACGGCGACAG
>NZ_DBNHFX010000082.1:0-10979 GCF_057137845.1 Sandaracinobacteroides sp.
GCTATGGCAATGTCGTGGTGCTGGACCATGGCAAGGGCATCCGCACCCGCTATGCGCACATGAGCAAGGTCGGCGTGCGCAATGGCCAGCAGGTCGCACAGGGGCAGACGATCGGCGCCGTGGGCACAACCGGCCTGTCGACCGGGCCGCACCTCCACTATGAGGTGTGGGTGAACGGTGTCGCCGCCAACCCGCGTGAAACCAAGTTTGCCGGTGGAAGCCAACTGGGTGGCGCCGATCTGAAGCGCTTCAAGAATGAAATGGGCAGATTGAAGGCGCTGCCGTCGGCAGGAAACTGACGGGCGCCGTTCAGCGCCTGTCGTCGATCCTGACCGCCATCCAGCCCGGCCCGCGCATCTGGCCCGCGCCAACTTCGCCTGACATCGTCTGCCCGTCGGCGCGCACGAACTGCACTGTGCGCCCGTTCAGCCTGCCGTTCTTCAGCGGGCTGCCGGGTTCCATTGTAAGTATCTGAAACTTCTGACCGATTTCTGTTGCAAAGCGGGCGTTCCCCATTTCGAACGCCCATCGGCCTGCTACCTGCGCCGGCACGATCCACAGGAAGCCCTGCGCGTCGGGCGTAGTGATGCTTCGTTCCGGTTGCCATTCACCCATGCCGAACGAGTTGGAAACGATGCGGGTGCCCGGCGGCATGGCCAGCAGCCTGCTTCGAAGTTTCAGGTTCAGGCTGGGCAGCAGATACATCGTCACGATCGTTGCATCGGAAAACTCGGCGTCGAAGATGTCGGCGCGGACGAAACTTGCCCTGCCGCTGACGCCGGCGCGCGCGGCGTTGGCACGGGCAAGCGCCACCAGTTTCGGATCATATTCAATGCCAAGTGCAGTGGCGCCATATTCACGCGCTGCGGTGATTGGTATGCGGCCATCGCCGGAACCTAGATCGACGACCCGGTCACGCGGCCCGGCGCCTGCGGCTGAAAGCATTGCCCTCACCATGCTGTCGGATGTGGGGATCCAGATCACGTCCTTGCCCGGCTGGCCGAACTCCGGTTCGTCGGCAGCCCCGGCGGCCCCAAATCTGGTGAAGCCGACCGCCGGGCCGGTGTGCAGCGGATCAGCGACAACCGGGCCGTTCAGCGGATCATGCGGGTGCGGGTTGGTGCCGAACGCGCGCACCTGCGCCTGAGCCGATGCCCCCAGCAGGCACAACAACAGCACGACGCCAGACCGGCCGACCATATGCGCGACTTTCTGCTTCGGCCATGACATCCGGCCGCTTGTCGACAGAAGAATTGACGTTCGCCCTGAACAGGCAATGGCCGCCATCAACGCAATGCGATAGGTGCTGCCCCGGCTGCGACGGATGGATTCAGCCACGTTCCCATCGTGCGAAGATGGCGGTTGGCAGCAGCAGTCCCCGGCGTTCCTCGCGCAGGGTCATCTCTCCGGCTTGTACATGGCCGGGCAACCGGCTGACGAGCGGGACCAGCAGGCCATCGAGCGCGATCGCCGACAGGCGCACGGCATAGGTGGTCAGCACCATAAAGCTGCTGTCTGCGTCCAGCAGGCGGGCGCAATCCGCAAGCAGGGCCGGGAGGTGGGTTGGCAGATCCCACACTTCGCCATCCGGCCCACGGCCGAACTTCGGCGGGTCCAGCAGGATCGCATCATAGCGACGGCCACGGCGCACCTCGCGGGCGACGAACTTGCGGGCATCGTCGGTGATCCAGCGGATCGGCCTGTCGGCAAGGCCCGATAGCCGGGCATTGGCCTGCGCCTGCGCCACCGCCTTCTTCGACGCGTCGACGTGAACTACTTCCGCCCCGGCCTTCGCCGCCACAAGCGACGCGACACCGGTATAGCCGAACAGGTTCAGTACGGTTGCACCGGCAGGAAGCGCCGCCAGCCGTGCCCAGTGCGGCGCCATGTCGGGAAAAAAGCCCAGATGGCGAAAGGGGGTGCACTGGGCGTGCAGGCGAACGCCCGCCAGATCGATCGGCCACGACGGCGGCACCCGCTGCCCAAGATGCCATCGGCCGCCGCCATCTTCATCCGCGCCGCCGACAAACTCGCCGTCGGCCTGCCAGTCGCCAGTGGCCGGCGCCCACATCGCCTGCGGTTCCGGGCGGATGAAATGAAACCCGCCGCAGCGCTCCAGCTTGCGGCCATGCCCGCTGTCGACAAGGGCGAAGTCGGCTGACGGTTCCGCGATCAGCGTTTCGAGCGGCGCCATCAGGCGGCCAGACGCTCGGCACCCGGCCCGACGACAGCCAGCGCCCGGCTGGTTGCCAGCATGGCGGCGCCCGCGGCCCGCACCTCGTCGACGGTGACGCGGTCCATCGTTGCGATCAGTTCCGCCGGTTCGATGACCCGCCCCCATGTAAGCAGCGAACCGCCAAGCCAGTCGGCCTGTCCGGCACAGCCCTCCAGGCCCATCAGCACACCGGATTTCAACTGTGCCCTCGCGCGGTCCAGCTCGGCGGGTGACAGGTTTCTGGTGGCTTCGTCGGCAATATCATGCGCCATGCCAAGAAGGGCAGGGCCGTCCTTGGGGCGGGCGGCGGCATAGATGTTGAACATGCCGGTATCGGCGTGGATTGAGTGCGAGGCGCTGACCGAATAGGCTAGGCCGCGTTCCTCGCGCAGTTGCTGGAACAGGCGCGACGACATGCCGCCGCCAAGCGCGATCGCAAACAGGCGGGCGGCATCGAGGCGGGGGTCGGTCGGGGCGAAGCCGTGAAACCCCAGCGCGATGTGCAGTTGTTCGTTGCGCTGCGTATCGCCTCGGGTGCCACCGGCCCAGCTTGCCGGCTGGATCGTGCCGGGCCGCCCTGCCGGCAGCGCGCCGAACAGCCTTGCCGCCTGTTCGGTGATGCGATCATGATCGACCTTGCCCGCCGCCGAAAGGATGAGGCCGCCGGCGCGATAATGCGCATGGCGCCACTGCCGCAGAGACGCGCTGTCCAACACCGAGAGGCTGTCCGTCGTGCCGAGGATCGTCCGCCCGAGGCTCTGGTCCGGGAAAGCGACCGCCTGAAGGTGATCGAACACAAGGTCGTCCGGTGTTTCCAGTGCTTCGCCGATTTCCGACAGCACCACGTCGCGTTCGAGCCTGAGATCCTGCTCGGTGAACGATGCATCGGTCAGCAGATCGGCGATCAGTTCGATTGCCAGCGGCACGTCGTCGGCCAGAACGCGCGCGTGGAAGCAGGTGGAATCCCGCGAAGTCCAGGCGTTCAGCGAACCGCCCACATCCTCGATCGATTCAGCGATGGCGAGCGCCGATCTTTGCCCGGTGCCTTTGAACACCATATGTTCATAAAGATGCGCAAGGCCATGTTCTGCTTCATTTTCGTTGCGCGCGCCAACATCGGCGTTCAGCGAAACCGCAGCCGTTTCGATGCCCGGCATGGCAAGCGTGACGATGGTCAGGCCATTATCCAAGCGTGTGAGACGGTGGCTCATGCGCGCGCCCGGATGTGCGCCTTCAGAAGGCCGGCGTCGGCTGCCAGCCGTTCATAGCGTTCTTCACGATCAAAGAGGTGTGCAACGCGCCGGGGCAGGCTGGGCCGCGTGCCGGTTGCGCGTTCCACTGCGTCGGGGAACTTGGCCGGGTGCGCCGTCGCCAGCGTGACGATCGGGCCGGGCATATCGCCGGTGCGTGCGCGTGCTGCTGCAAGGCCGACGCCCGTGTGCGGGTCGATCAACTGCCCGCATTCGCTGTTGGCGAAGGCCAGCGCCTGCATCATCGCCGTTTCATCGACGCGCTGGGCCAGAAACAGCCGTGACGCCTGTTCGCGCTGTCCAGGCGTCAGCACCAGCCGGCCGCCTGCTTCGAACGCCTGCATCACGTCAGCCAGCGCCTTGCCGTCGCGCTGGTTCAAGTCGAACAGCAGGCGCTCGAAATTGGAGCTGACCTGAATATCCATCGACGGCGTCGCTGTCGGCGAGACGGTGCCGACCGAATAGTCCCCTTCGTTCAGCGCGCGGGCCAGAATATCGTTGACGTTGGTGGCAACCAGCAGCTTGCCGACAGGCAGGCCCATCTGCGTTGCGCAGTATCCGGCAAACACATCGCCGAAATTTCCTGTCGGCACCGCAAAGGAAACCGGGCGGTGGGGCGCGCCAAGCCGCGCGCCAGCATGCACATAATAAACGATCTGCGCCAGCAGCCGTGCCCAGTTGATGCTGTTTACGGCCGAAAGCTGCATTTCCGCACGGAACTGCGCATCGTTGAACAGCGATTTTACCAGCGCCTGGCAATCATCGAAGCTGCCGTCGACGGCGATATTGTGGACGTTGGGTGCGCTCACCGTCGTCATCTGCCGCCGCTGCACCTCGGATACGCGGCCTGCGGGATGCAGCATGAAAATGGTGATGCCCGGCCTTCCGGCGACTGCTTCGATGGCGGCGGAACCGGTGTCGCCGCTGGTTGCGCCAACGATTGTCAGCCGGTCGGCGCTGCCCAGAAAATGGCCGAACAGCCCGCCCAGCAGTTGCAGGGCGACATCCTTGAACGCCAGCGTCGGCCCGTGAAACAGTTCGAGCAGCCAGTGGCGCTGGTCCAACTGGACGAGCGGGGTGACGGCCGCGTGGCCGAAATTGCCATAGGCATCGTCGATCAGGCGCTTCAGGTCGGCGTCGGCAAGCGCACCTGCAACGAAGGGGCGCATGACGGTGAACGCCGTTTCGGCGTAGCTTGCCGTCGCCAGCCCCTCGATCGTGTCGGCGCTGATGTGGGGCCATTCGGTTGGCAGATACAGGCCGCCGTCGGTCGCAAGCCCGGCAAGCGTTGCGCCACGAAAGTCGAGCCGGGGCGCCTGCCCGCGAGTGCTTTGGTATAGCATGTGGCGCGGGTTAGGCCGACGAGGGCGGCTGTGCAAGCCAGCGCTTCAGCCAGACGCCGTAGATCAGCAGCAGCACAAGCGCAAAAGCGAACCACTGGATCGCATACATCAGGTGGTTGTTCGGGATGGTATCCGGACCGGGCGGGAGCGATGGGCCAAGCGGCGGCACACCATCCCGCGCGACCAGCAGCCAGCCGCCCGCAGGCTCCTGCAGCAGCAGCCCGCGCACGGGCGCGTCGATTTCCGGCAGGGGTTGCGGCCCGGTCCGCGCGCTCCAGCCGGCGTTCAGTTCGAGCGGTTGCCCACCGGCCGTGCAGGCAAGGAAGTGGGAAAATCCTGCTTCCCCGCGCAGGCTCCGGCCCGCCCGCTGGACGGACGGTGCAGCGGGGCAATGGATCGTGACGCTGACATTGCGAAACTGCATATCCGCATCGAAGGGGTGGCCATCCAGATCGATCTCGGCCGCGTCGATGTTGCGCGCATAGGTGGCAAGCAGCCCTTCCTTCCATGTGTGGCGCTGCAACTGCCACATACCAAGCCCCGCCAGCATCGGCACGGCCAGCGCCACCATGATCGTTGGCACAACGGGAAAGCCCCGGCGCTTTCGTGCCGGGGCTTGTGTGGTGTTGTTCGCCCCCGGGGGCATGGCGCGGCGGCTCAGAATGCCAGATTCTCTCCGCCGATGGCGGCGCCGAAGTTCGATCCCCAGACATAGATCGTCAGGAACAGGAACAGCCACACCACGTCGACGAAGTGCCAGTACCATGCGGCAGCTTCGAAGCCGAAATGCTGGCGGGGCGTAAAGTCACCAAGATAGGCGCGCCACAGGCACACGGCGAGGAAGATGGTGCCGATGATCACGTGGAAGCCGTGGAAGCCGGTCGCCATATAGAAGGTTGCGCCATAGATGTTGCCGGCGATGCCGAACGCAGCATGATGATATTCATAGGCCTGCAACGTCGTGAACAGCAGGCCGAGGATAACGGTCAACCACAGGCCGTTCTTGAAGCCGCGCCGGTCGCCGTTGATGAGCGCATGGTGCGCCCAGGTGACGGTTGTGCCCGAAAGCAGCAGGATCAGGGTGTTCAGCAGCGGGAACACGAACGGGTCGAGCACTTCGATGCCCTTCGGCGGCCAGACACCGCCCACCGCATCGACATGCGAGGGGAACAGGGCGGCCCAGAAGAACGCCCAGAACCACGCGACAAAGAACATCACTTCGGAAATGATGAACAGGATCATGCCGTAGCGATGGTGAAGCTGGACGACGGGCGTGTGATCACCCGCGTTTGCTTCGTCGCGCACATCCGAGAACCAGAAGAAGAAGGTTGCCAGCACACCGAGCAGCCCCAGTGCGGCCACCCACTTGCCCCAGACGAAGTCGTGCCACCAGAACACGCAGCCGCCAAGCATGGTCATGGCGGAAAGCGCGCCCAACAGAGGCCAGGGGCTTGGTGGAAGGATGTGGAAATCGTGGGTCTTGCCGGAAGCCATGTCTGTCACCTGAACCCTTGTTGTTTGGAACCCTAACCCGCCAAAGCAGGAGAGGGCAAGTTGCTAGCGTTTTACTGAGGCAATATCGGCCTTGCCGGTTGCACGAATGCCCGGCTCGGCGGTCGGATGAGCGACCGGGTAGAAACTATAGGAAAGCGTGATTTCCGAGACGTTCTTTGTATCCGGATCGTCGACGATCGCTGGATCGACATAAAAGACCACCGGCATCTCGACGGTCTGGCCGGCGGCGAGCGTCTGCTCGGAGAAACAGAAACACTGGATCTTGGTGAAATACTGCCCGGCCAGCGGGGGCGAAACATTGAAGGTCGCGCTGCCCGTAGTCGGTGTGGTGGCCCTCGATGTTGCCCGGAACCAGGCCATATTCTGTTCACCGATCCTGACTTCGATCGGGCCTTGCGCAGGCGCGAATTCCCACGGCAGCCCGTTACGGACATTGCCGTCGAAGCGGACACGGATCGTCTTTCCGGCCAGCGCGCGAACCTTGTCTGCGTTGGGCAGACTGGCGGCTGTCGCCGTTTGCGGCGTGCCGCCAAACCCGGTCGTCTGGCAGAAGATGCGGTACAGCGGCACCGCAGCATAGGCGAGCGCGACCATGCCAAGGGCGACCCCGGCAGCGACCATCGCCGTCCGTCGGTTGTTGGCGGCGGTCGTGGTCATCCGCCCATCCTTGCAACGGTGATGCCATAGAACAGCAGCACAAGCGCACCCAGCACCAGCCCGATGGCGATGTTGCGCCGGCGGCGACGGGCCAGAAATTCCTGTTCTTCCTGCGGGGTCCAGTTCATGCGACAGCCCGATCGACGACCAGTGCAGCAAAGATCCCCGCCAGATACAGCAGCGAGAATTTGAACAGCGCCTTTTCAGCGGCCATTTCGGCGGGTTCCTGTGTGTTGCTGCGCGCGACGCGCACGGCAAGGGCAACGAAGATCAGGCTGAGCAGCGCGGCAGTGATACCGAACACCGGGCCGACGAGGCCCAGCGCCCACGGCGCGACCGCTACGGCCGCCAGCAGCAGGCTGTAGATCAGCACCTGGCGGCGGGTTTCCGCGATGCCGTGCGTGACCGGAAGCATCGGGATTCCGGCGCGGGCGTAATCCGTTCGCACGAACAGCGCGAGCGCCCAGAAATGCGGCGGCGTCCAGGCGAAGATAATGGCGAACAGCAGTAGCGGCAGTGCCGTCACGTCGCCGGTGACGGCAGCCCAGCCGATCACCGGCGGGAACGCCCCGGCAGCGCCGCCGATGACGATGTTCTGCGGCGTTCTGGGCTTCAGCCAGATGGTGTAGATGACAGCATAGAAAAAGATCGAGAAGGCAAGCCAGGCAGCCGCCACCCAGTTGGCAGCAAGGCCGAGCGTAGTAACCGACCCGACTGCCAGAATGATCGCGAAGGCGAGCGCCTGCTCAGGGGCCATGCGTCCGGACGGCAGCGGGCGCCACGCCGTCCGCTGCATCATCGCGTCGATGTCGGCTTCCCACCACTGGTTGAACGCGGCGGCCGCGCCGGCGCCGACGGCGATGCAAAGGATCGCCGCGAACGCAAGGAACGGTTGCAGGTGGCCGGGCGCCGCCCACAGGCCGCATGCGCCGGTGAATACCACCAGCGTCATCACGCGCGGCTTCAGCAGCGACCAATAGTCCCGCCAGTCGGTCGCCTGCAGGGCAGGGCGCTCGACCACCGAGGCAAGGGCCTGCGCGCAGGCAGTGCCCTTGTCTTCGAGGGGAGGGGTTGCGGCCACTTCGGTCCTGAACTCAGAAGTGAGTTTTCATGCCACGCAGGTCGGGAATGGTCTCGAACTGGTGGTAGGGCGGAGGCGAGGACAGGGTCCACTCCAGCGTGTTTGCGCTTTCACCCCACGGGTTCGCAGGCGCCTTCTTGCCGGCAAGCAGCGACCAGAACACGTTGATGAAGAACACCACCAGGCCGACCGCCATGATCGCGTAACCGATCGAAGCGATATGGTTCCAGTAGTGGAACGCTTCCGGATAGTCCGGGATACGGCGCGGCATGCCGGCCTGTCCCAGGAAGTGCATCGGGAAGAACAGGACGTTCACGCCGATGAAGAACAGCCAGAAGTGCAGTTTGCCGAGGAATTCGCTGTACATGCGGCCGGTCATTTTGCCGAACCAGTAGTAGAACCCGGCGAACAGGCCGAACACGGCGCCCAGCGACAGCACATAGTGGAAGTGGGCAATGACGTAATAGGTGTCGTGCATGATGGTATCGACGCCGCCGTTGGCGACGACAACGCCGGTCACGCCGCCGATGACGAACATGAAGATGAAACCGAGCGCCCACAGCATCGGCGTTTCGAAGCTGATCTTGCCGCCCCACATGGTAGCGATCCACGAGAAGATCTTGATGCCGGTCGGCACCGCGATGATCATCGTGGCGGCGGTGAAATACATCTGGGCGTTGTGGCTCATGCCGACGGTGAACATGTGGTGCGCCCACACGATGAAGCCGATGAAGCCGATCGCGATCATGGCGTAGGCCATGCCGAGATAGCCGAACACGGGCTTGCGGCTGAACGTCGAGATGACGTGGCTGATGATGCCGAACGCCGGCAGGATCATGATGTAGACTTCGGGGTGGCCGAAGAACCAGAACAGGTGCTGATACAGCACCGGATCGCCACCTCCGGCCGGATCGAAGAAGGTGGTGCCGAAGTTGCGGTCGGTCAGCAGCATGGTGACTGCACCGGCGAGAACCGGCAGAGCCATCACCAGCATGAATGCAGTGACCAGAATGCCCCAGACGAACAGCGGCATCTTGTGCAGCGTCATGCCCGGTGCGCGCATGTTCAGGATGGTGGTGATGAGGTTGATCGCGCCGAGGATCGAGGCAGCCCCCGCGAGGTGGAACGAGAAGATCACCAGATCGACCGCCGGCCCCGGATGCCCGAAGGTCGAGAGCGGCGGGTAGAGCGTCCAGCCGGTGCCGGCGCCGTCGAAGCCGGCGGGGCCGGGGACGAACATCGACAGGCACAGCAGCACGAAGGCGACCGTCGTCAGCCAGTAGGAGATGTTGTTGAGGCGCGGGAACGCCATGTCGGGCGCGCCGATCATCAGCGGCACGAACCAGTTGCCGAACCCGCCGATCAGCGCAGGCATGACCAGGAAGAAGATCATGATGAGGCCGTGGGCGGTGATGAACACATTCCACAGATGGTAGGCCGCATCGATGTTGCCCGAGGTGAACCAGGGCAGGATCTGCATGCCGGGATTGGCGAGTTCCCAGCGCATGACGCCGGAAATCGCGCCACCGACCACGCCGGCAAAGATCGCGAAGATCAGATACAGCGTTCCGATGTCCTTGTGGTTGGTGGACAGGAACCAGCGGGCAAAGAAGGCCGGCTTGTGGTCGTGGTCTTCATGGGCATGATCGTCATGCGCGTGAAGGTTGTGCGGTTCTGCGACGGTAGCCATCTGGTCGTCCTTCTCAGGCAGCCGGCGCTGCGGCAGGGGCAGCGGGCGCTTCAGTCGTGGTAGCGGGAGCGGCGGGCGCAATGGCGTCGCGGACGACGCCGACGACCTGCGCTGGCGTCAGCGCGGTCTTCTCGACGGCGATGCCCGGGCCGGTCGGCTCGATACCGTCTTCCTTTTGCTTCATGCGGACCCAGCGGCGGAAGTCTTCCTCCGGAAGGACTTCGACGGCGATCGGCATGAAACCGTGCTTGGTGCCGCACAGTTCCGAGCACTGGCCATAATAGACGCCCGGACGATCGACCTTGAACCATGTCTCGTTGATCTTGCCGGGGATGGCGTCGATCTTCACCCAGAAGCTGGGCACGGCGAAGCTGTGGATGACGTCGGCGCCGGTGACGAGAACCTTCACCACCTTGCCGGCCGGAACGACGATCCGGTTATCCACATCGAGAAGGCGCGGATCGCCGGCCTTGGCGGCTTCCTCGTCGGTCAGCATGACCGAGTCGAAGCTGATGTCTCCGAAGTCGGGGTATTCATAGCTCCAGTACCACTGGTGGCCTGTCACCTTCAGGGTGATGTCGGCCTTTGGCGTGTTGTACTGGCTGGCGAGCAGGCGGAAGCTGGGGAAGGCGATGACCACCAGCGTCAGCGCCGGGAGCAGCGTCCATGCCACTTCCAGGCCGAAGTTGTGCGAGGTGGTGCTGGCCTTTTCGACCGCACCGGACCGATAGCGCACCATCACCCACAGCATCAGCGCCAGCACGAGGGCGGTGATGGCCAGAATGATGGGATTCAGCATGTAATCCAGCATGAAGCGTGCTTCATGGCCAACCGGCGTAACCTGATCGGGAACGTGAATGCCGCGCGGGATCGGCTGGCCGATGTCGGGCGTCGGCGCCATGCGGGTGTAGCCCGCCAGCGCGTCGGTCTGCGCCTGCGCATGGGTTGCGGCAGCGTCTTCGACAGCCGCCGATGCGGCGTTCGCGGCACCGCTAACAGCACCGGCAACAGCAGTGGCAGCAGCGGCGACAGGCGGTGGAGCAACAGCGGGCGCTTCCTGCGCGATGGCGTTGCCGGCAAAAGCCAGTGCAGTGGCAATCACAAGGCCCCTGAAGCCCCTTGCCAATCCGTTGATCATTCCCTTGTCCTTATCCCCGGGGATTCGTGTCAGCATTCCTGTTCTAACGAGCGAGCGCCTTGCCGACAAGCATTGCCTTGCCAATTTGTC
>NZ_DBNHFX010000083.1:0-32909 GCF_057137845.1 Sandaracinobacteroides sp.
CCGATGCTGTTCAGCCTGGTGGTCGAGGCAAGCATCGCGGCATATCCGGCCGAATCCAGCCGCCCCTGCCGAAACGCCGCGCTAAGCACGCCGACGCCCAGCGGCTTGGTCAGCAGCAGCCTGTCGCCAGCGCGCGCCCCCCGGTTGGTCAGCACCCGCGACGGATCGACGAGACCGATCGCCACCAGCCCGTAAATCGGTTCCTGGCTGTCGATCGAATGGCCGCCGGCGATCGGAATGCCCGCCTCGGCGCAGATCGAAGCGCCGCCTTCCAGGATCAGCCGGATGTCGGCGACCGGCAACCTGCCGACCGGCATGCCGACGATCGCCAGCGCAAAGATCGGTCGCCCGCCCATCGCATACACATCGGAAAGCGCGTTGGTCGCGGCGATCCGGCCGAAATCGCGCGGATCGTCGACGACCGGCATGAAGAAGTCGGTGGTGGCGACAAGCGCCTGCCGGTCGTTCAGCCGCCACACTGCGGCATCGTCGGCGGTTTCCGTTCCAACCAGCAGGTCGGCAAACGGCGCCGCCTGCGGCATCCCGGCCAGAATATCCGCAAGAACCGCAGGCGAAAGCTTGCACCCGCAGCCGCCGCCGTGCGCAAGCGAGGTCAGGCGCGGGCGCGGATCCTCAGGCAAGGGCCGCCCCGACCAGCGCCTTCAGGTCGGCTTCCGGGCGCGCGCCATAATGGCTGATCACTTCGGCGGCAGCGATGGTTCCCATCACCGCACAGTCCCTGAGCGGCCGCCCCTCGGCATGGCCCGCCAGGAACCCGGCAGCGAACAGGTCGCCGGCACCCGTGGTGTCGAGCACGCGCGTCACGGGTGCGGCCGGCACCTCGATTCTGGTGCCTTCATGCAGCACCATCGCGCCTTTCTCGGATCGGGTGACGATCGCCAGCGGAACATGCGCTGCAAGCCCATCGATCGCGACGGCCAGATCGTCGGTCTGGAACAGGCTTCTCGCTTCGTTCTCGTTGGCGAAGGCGATATCCACCAGCCCGTCGCGCATCATCTCCAGAAAATCCGCGCGATGCCCCTCGACGCAGAACACATCGGACAAGGTTAGCGCCACCTTGCCGCCTGCCGCACGGGCAATCGTGCGCGCCTTGCGGATGGCGCGGATCGGCGCCGGCGGATCCCACAGATAGCCTTCGAAATAGACGATCTTCGACTGCTGCACCATCGCGGGATCGATGTCTTCCTCGTCGACCTCCTGACAGGAACCAAGATAGGTGTTCATCGTGCGCTGGGCATCGGGCGAGACGATGATGAGGCACTGCCCCGTCGGCGGGCCGCCGGTTGCAGGCGGCGTGCGATAATCGACACCTGCCGCCCGGATGTCGTGCTGAAACACCCGGCCCAGCTGGTCGTCGGATACCCGGCCCACGAACGCCGCCCGGCCGCCAAGCGCTGCAATCCCGGCGCTGGTGTTGGCGGCCGATCCCCCTGAAATCTCGCGGCCGGGGCCCATGCGCGTATAAAGCGCGGCGGCATCGTCTGCCGAGATCAGCCGCATCGAACCCTTGGCAATGCCACAGGCCGCAAGGAATTCGTCGGGGTGCGACGCGATCACGTCGACGATGGCGTTGCCGATTGCAAGAACGTCGAACTGGTCGGCCAAGGCGGGCTCCTGTTGCCACAAGTCGTTGGTCCGGCGCTAGCATCCGCCTCGCCGACTGGCTAGAGCAGGCGGATGAGGCGGATCGCTCCCCTGCTTGGACTTGTGCTTCTGGCTGGCTGCGCCACCACCCCGCCGCCCGAACCGGCGAAGCCGCCACCACCGCCACCACCACCTGCCGGGATCGAGCCGATCCTGCACCATCCACCGGAAGTGGCGATCCGCCTGCTCGGCGCGCCCCGGCTCGACCGCAAGGAAGGCCCGGCGCGCGAACTGCAATTCGCCGGCGGCTGCATCCTCGATGTCTGGTATTATCCGCAGGCCGGTGGCCCGCCGGTTGCAACGCACGCCGACGCCCGCATGCCTGATGGCCGCGACATCGACGCCGGCGCCTGCCTTCGCCTGTTGCAGGCGGCCGCCGAAGCACCTGTTGCTGCGCCGCCGCCGGCGCCAGCACCAACCGCACCCAAACGGGCGAAGCGTAAGGCGCGCTAGGCCCGGATTCGCACCGCCAGCGCATGTGCTGCAAGCCCCTCGGCGTCGGCCAGGGTGGCCGTCGCGTCGGCGACAGCGGCAAAGCCCTGCGGTGACGCATCGAGCCATGTCGTGCGTTTCATGAAACTGTGGACCGAAAGCCCGCCGGAAAAACGCGCGCGCCTGCCCGTCGGCAGCACATGATTCGGCCCACCCAGATAATCGCCGACCGGCTCCGGCGTATGGTGGCCAACAAAGATCGATCCGGCATGGCGGATGGCGGCGAACATCGGCGCCGGGTCGGCCAGCGCCAGCTCGACATGTTCAGCCGCCAGCGCGTTGGCCAGCGGGGCCGCTTCGGCCAGATCGTCGATTTCGATGATTGCGCCGTACCGATCCCAGCTCGCGCGGGCGACGGTCTCGGTCGCAAGCGTCGGCAGCAGCCGTTCGATCTGCGCTGCCACGGCGTCGGCAAGGGTGCGGCTGTCGGTGATCAGGATCGACTGCGCGACCGGGTCATGTTCGGCCTGCGACAGCAGATCGGCCGCCACCCAGTCGGCCCGCGCCGACGCATCGGCGATCACCAGTATTTCCGAGGGGCCTGCCACCATGTCGATGCCGACGGTTCCATACAACTGGCGCTTTGCCTCGGCGACCCAGGCATTGCCCGGCCCGACCAGCATGTCGCAGCGGGGAATCGGCCCGGCGCCAAGGGCAAGGGCGGCAATCGCCTGCGCGCCGCCGACGCGGAACAGCCGCGAAACCCCCGCCAGTTCGGCCGCCAGCATCACCAGCGGATGCAGGCCGCCGCCGGGGGTGGGCGTCGCCACCACCAGTTCCGATACGCCCGCCACCTGCGCCGGAATCGCATTCATCAGCACCGACGAGGGATAGGCAGCGCGCCCGCCCGGCACATACAGCCCCGCCCGATCGACGGGCGTCCAGCGCCAGCCGGCGCGAATGCCGGTTTCGTCGGCATGTTCGCCGTCCGCCGGCTTTTGCGCGGCATGGAAGGCGCGGATGCGTTCAGCGGCCAGTTCCAGCGCGCGGCGTTCGGCCACGCCAACCTGCGCGATTGCAGCCGCACGTTCGGAAGCGCCGATTTCGACGCTTTCCGCCGTCAGTTCCAGCCGGTCGAATCGGCGGGTATAATCGGCGACTGCCGCAAACCCTTCGCGGCGGACCCGGCCGATGATCGCCGCAACATCGGCCGCAAGGTCGTTCCCCGGCTCGCGGGTGTCGGCAACCAGTGCGGAGAACGCCGCTGCAAAGCCCGGATCGGTGGCGCGCAGCCGCTGCATCAGGCGGCCACACCCGCAGCAAGCGCGCGAAAACGCCCGACCAGCGCCGCCACCTCGGGCATGGTCTTGAAGGCGGCGCGGTTGACGATCAGCCGCGACGTCACATCAAGGATGGTTTCACATTCCACCAGGCCGTTTTCCTGTAGCGTCCGCCCGGTAGAGACCAGATCGACGATACGCGGCGCCAGCCCCAGCAGCGGCGCCAGTTCCATTGCCCCGTTCAGTTTGACGCATTCCGCCTGCACCCCAAGCGCCGCATAATGGCGCGCGGCAAGGTGCGGGTATTTGGTGGCGACACGGACGTGGCTTTCGCTGGCAAGCGGCGGTGTGCCTTCCGGTTCGGCAACCGACAGGCGGCAGCGGCCGATGCCCAGATCCACCGGGGAATAGAGTTCGGAATAGTCGAATTCGGCCAGCACGTCGTTGCCGACGATGCCGATCTGCGCCGCGCCGAAGGCGACGAACGTCGCCACGTCGAAGCTCCGCACCCGGATCAGGCTGACATCGGCCCGGCTGGTCGCGAACCGCAGCGCGCGGCTGTCCTCGTCGAACAATGCCGCTTCCGGCTCGATCCCGGCCGCACGCAGCAGCGGCAGCGCTTCCTTCAGGATGCGCCCCTTCGGCAGCGCAAAGACCAGTTGTCGCGTCGGCGTCGTCATGGCGGCGGGCTATGCACCGCATACGCCCTTGCGGCAACTGCCGGGGCTTTGTATATGCGCCTTGTTTCCTGACAGCTCTGGCTTGCAAGAAACCTGCGGCGCCCCTGGGCACGCGGGGCAGGCGGCCTTGGGTTTGCAGATTTTTACCGGAGTGCGCCGATGGCGAGTGTGGAGCAATTGCAGAGCCTGATCGAGCCGGTGGTCGAAGCCGCCGGGTTCGAACTGGTGCGCGTTGCCCTGATTCCCGGCCCTTCGCTTACCCTGCAGGTCATGCTGGAAGACCCGGCGACGGGACAGATGAAGGTCGACGACTGCGCGACCGTTTCGCGCCGGCTGTCGGCCCTTCTCGACGAGGCTGACCCGATCGAGCATGAATATATGCTGGAAGTATCGTCGCCCGGCATCGACCGGCCGTTGACCCGCCTGAAGGATTTCAGCCGCTGGGCCGGCCACGACGCGAAGCTGGAAATGGCAGACGCGATCACCGTGAACGGCGCAGACCGCAAGCGTTTTCAGGGACCGCTGATCGGAACCGAGGGCGACGACGTGCTGCTCGAAGTCGAAGGGCTGGGTCCGACGCGCCTGCCCTTTGCCGGCATCCGCACGGCGAAGCTGCTGCTGACCGACCGGCTGATTGCCGAAACGGCGCCGCTCCTTTCCGACGAAGGCGCAGACGACATCGAAGAAGATTCCGGCGACGATCTGCCGGACGACACGAGACACTAAAAGGGCGAACAGATGAACGCGATTGCAGCGAACAAGGCCGAACTCATCGCCATCGCCGACGCGGTGGCGCGCGAAAAGTCCATCGACCGGATGATCGTCATCGAGGCGATGGAAGAAGCGATCCAGCGCGCCGCCCGCGCCCGCTATGGCGCCGAGAACGACATTCGCGCCAAGATCGATCCGCGCGGCGGCGACCTGCGCCTGTGGCGTGTGCTCGAAGTGGTCGAGGAACCCGACGATTATTTCAAGCAGATCAGCCTCGTCGACGCGACCGAGCGCGAAGCCGGTGCCCAGCTTGGCGACTTCATCGTCGACCCACTGCCCCCGATCGAGTTCGGGCGCATCGCCGCACAGGCCGCCAAGCAGGTCATCGTATCCAAGGTGCGCGACGCCGAGCGCGAGCGCCAGTACGAGGAATACAAGGACCGGCAGGCTGAAATCATCACCGGCGTCGTGAAGCGGGTGGAATTCGGCCACATCGTCGTCGACCTCGGCCGCGCCGAAGGCGTGATCCGCCGCGACCAGCAGATCCCGCGCGAGGCGCTGCGCGTCGGCGACCGGGTGCGCAGCCTGATCACCCTCGTCCGCCGCGAGAATCGCGGGCCGCAGATATTCCTGTCGCGCGCGCACCCCGAATTCATGAAGAAGCTGTTCGCGCAGGAAGTGCCGGAAATCTATGACGGTGTGATCGAGATCAAGTCGTGCGCCCGCGATCCGGGCAGCCGCGCCAAGATCGGCGTGCTCAGCCACGACAGTTCGATCGACCCGGTTGGCGCCTGCGTCGGCATGCGCGGCAGCCGCGTGCAGGCGGTGGTGCAGGAACTTGCCGGCGAAAAGGTCGACATCATCCCCTGGTCGCCCGACACCGCGACCTTCGTGGTGAACGCGCTGCAACCGGCGCAGGTTTCGAAGGTGGTCATCGACGAAGAGGACAGCCGCATCGAAGTCGTCGTCCCCGACGATCAGCTCAGCCTGGCGATCGGCCGCCGGGGCCAGAACGTGCGTCTGGCCGGCCAGCTTACCGGCCACCAGATCGACATCCTGACCGAAGCCGCCGAAAGCGAAAAGCGCCAGAAGGAATTCATCGAGCGCTCGGAGCTGTTCGAGCGCGAGCTGGAACTCGACGAGACGCTGGCGCAGTTGCTGGTGGCGGAAGGCTTCACCAGCCTCGAGGAAGTCGCCTACGTCGAAACCGAGGAACTCGCCTCGATCGAAGGCCTCGACGAGGAAATCGCCGCCGAACTGCAGAACCGAGCGACCGAGGCGCTGGAACGCCGCGAAGCCGGTTTCCGCGATGCCCGCCGCGCACTGGGCGTCGAGGATGCGCTGGCGGAAATCCCCGGTCTTACCGAGCAGATGCTGGTGCGGCTGGGCCAGAAGAGCATCCGTACGCTGGACGATCTGGCCGACCTGTCGACCGACGAACTGGTCGGCAAGGGCGACAAGCGCCGCGAGATTCCGGCGGGCGTGCTGGCGGCCTTCAGCATTCCGGTGGACGAGGGCAACGCCATCATCATGGCGGCCCGCAAACACTGGTTCGCCGACGAGGATGAAGCCGGCGCCACACCGGAAATCGAAGGCGGTGCCGCATGATGCCGCAGACACGAACCCCAAACCATCGGGAGGGCGCCCATGCGCGAGCCCTCCGATGAGGCGGCCGAAGTAGCAGCAGACGGCCCGGTTGCGGACGACAATCCGCACGAACGCAAGTGCATCCTGACCGGTCAGCACGGCGACAGGCACAGCCTGATCCGGCTGGTCGCCGGTCCGGACGGGCAGGTGTGGCCGGATCTGGCAGCCCGGCTGCCGGGGCGCGGCGCGTGGATCACGCCTGACCGCAGCGCGATCGAAAAGGCGATCGGCAAGGGCCGGCTGAAGGGCGCGCTTGCCCGCAGCCTGCGCACACCGGTTGCCGTGCCGGACGACCTGGTTCAGCGAATCGAAGCCGGCCTTGAACGGCGCGCGCTGGATCGGCTGGGCCTTGAATTACGCGCAGGGCACCTGATCTTCGGGTCCGAGAAGCTTGGCGAATGGGCGCGGGCCGGCCGCCTGTTTCTGCTGCTTCATGCAGCCGACGCAGCAGCCGACGGCACCGCGAAGCTGGACCAGGCATGGCGCAGCGGCGACGGTGCGCCGGACGGCATAATTGGTATCCCCGCAGGCCGCGAGGCACTGTCACGGGCGCTAGGGCGCGAGAATGTCGTGCATTCCGGCGTCATTCATGGCAAGGCAGCGGCGCGGATCGCCCAAGAGCTTCGGCGCTGGGCTGCCTTCATGGGCAATGACCATCTGATGAACGGCGACCGGGCGATGCCCGGGCGGCGAAACGGCGAAGGACGGGAATGAGCGAAGAGGAAAAGCCGAAGCTGGGCATGCGCCCGCAGCTCGGCGTGAAACGCACGACGGAAGTCGGCCAGGTCAAGCAGACCTTCAGCCACGGCCGGACGCACAAGGTCGTGGTCGAGACGAAGAAGGCCCGCACCTTCCGCAAGCCGGGGGACAACACCCCCGAGGAAAGCCATGCCGACTCTGCGCCGGATACGGCCGCACCGGTGGCCGATGCCGTGCGGGAACAGCCCGAGGCAACCACGCCGGTTGCCCCCGCTGCACCGCCAATGCCCGTCGCCCCGCCGCCGCCGTTCGTGGTGGTGACGAACGAGCCGCTCGACAAGGGCGACCAGCCACGCAGGCAGCCAAAGGCCGAAGCGCCGACGGCCGACGAACCGACCGAAGCCGCCCCGCCACCGGCCGAACCGGAAGCACAGCCGCTGGAAACTACGGCCGCACCCGAACCGGAACCCGTTGCCCCGGCGCCGGAACCGGTCGCTGCGCCGGTTGCGCCGGTTGCAAAGCCCGAGCCGGTTGCAAAGCCCGCGCCTTCCCCGCAGCCGCAAAAGGCCGCGCCGACTGCCAGGCCCGAACTGACGCCGGTGCAGAAGGCATTGCAGAACCCCAAGCTCACCCCACGAGAGCGCCAGCAACTGCTGCTCCGCCTAGCCGAGGAGGAACGCCTGCGGTTCGCCGAGGAAGCGCGCATCCGCGAAGAGCGCGAACGCGCCGAAGCACAGGAAGCCGAGCGCCGCCGCCTCGAGGACAAGGCAAAAGCCGAAGCCGAGGAAGCAGCCCGCGCCGCCGAGGAAGCCCGTCGCGCAGCCGAAGCGCCGACTGTGGCGCCCGCGCCCGCAAACGACGACGAATCGCCGTCGCGCCGTCCGGGGCATGGCCCCGCTGCATCCCGCCGCACCGCCGATACCGGCCGCACCGCGCGCAACCCGCGCGACGACGAACGCCGTCGCGGCAAACTCTCCGTCAAGGGCGCCCTCGGTGGCGAGGAGGGCGGCCGCAACCGCTCGATCGCGTCGATCCGCCGCGCCCACGAAAAGCAGAAGCGCTCGAATCACGGCGGCGGCGCCGAAGCTTCGGCTGCGCGCGCGCAGCGTGAAGTGCAGGTGCCCGAAGCGATCACCGTGCAGGAACTGGCGAACCGCATGGCGGAACGCGGCGCCGATCTGGTGAAGACGCTGTTCAAGATGGGCATGCCGACCACCATCAACGCCACCATCGATCAGGATACGGCGGAACTGCTGGTTACCGAATTCGGGCACATCATCAAGCGTGTCTCGGACAGCGACGTGGAACAAGGCATCGACGGCGAGGCCGACCTCCCCGAGACGCTGAAGCCGCGCCCATCGGTCGTCACCATCATGGGCCATGTCGATCACGGCAAGACGTCGCTGCTCGATGCTCTGCGCGGCACCGGCGTCGCCAGCGGCGAGGCAGGCGGCATCACCCAGCACATCGGCGCCTATCAGGTAACGCTGAAATCCGGCGAGAAGATCAGCTTCCTCGACACCCCCGGCCACGAAGCCTTTTCGGAAATGCGCGCGCGCGGCGCCAACGCAACCGATATCGTGGTGCTGGTGGTTGCCGGCGACGACGGCATCAAGCCGCAGACGATCGAAGCGATCAACCATGTGAAGGCGGCGGGCGTTCCGATGATCGTCGCCATCAACAAGATGGACAAGCCGGCGGCCGATGCCAACCGCGTCCGCACCGAACTCCTCCAGCACGATGTGCAGGTCGAGGAAATCGGCGGCGAAGTGCAGGACGTCGAGGTTTCGGCGTTGAAGCGCGCCGGGCTTGATGAACTGGCCGAAAAGATCCTGCTTCAGGCCGAAATGATGGAATTGCAGGCCAACCCCGACCGGATGGCGGAAGCGATCGTGGTCGAGGCGAAGCTCGACAAGGGGCGTGGCCCCGTCGCCACCGCGCTGGTGAAGCGCGGCACGCTGCGCACCGGCGACATCTTCGTCGTCGGCACGCAATGGGGCAAGGTCCGCGCGCTGGTCGACGACCATGGCAAGACCATCCGCGAAGCGCCGCCGTCGATGCCGGTCGAGGTGCTGGGCCTCTCAGGCGTGCCGCAGGCGGGCGACATGCTGACCGTCGTCGAAACCGAAGCGCGGGCGCGCGAAATCGCGGCCTACCGCCAGCAGGTTGCCCTCACCAAGCGCACGACTTCGGCTCCGGCCAGCCTCGAAAGCATGTTCGCCGACCTAGCCGAGAAAAAGGCGATGGAGTTCCCGGTCGTCGTCAAGGCCGATGTGCATGGCTCGACCGAGGCGATCGTCTCGGCGCTGAACAAGCTCTCGACCGACGAAATCCGCGTGCGTGTGCTGCACTCGGGCGTCGGCGCGATCACCGAATCCGACGTCACGCTGGCGCGCGCGTCGGGTGCGGTCATCATCGGCTTCAATGTCCGCGCCAACGCCAAGGCCCGCGAAGCGGCGCACCAGGCGGGTGTGCCGCTGAAATACTACGACATCATCTACGACCTGATCGACGAGGTGAAGGCCGGGATGGCGGGCAAGCTTGGCCCGGAATATTTCGAGAATGTCGTCGGCCGCGCCGATGTCCGCGAAGTGTTCCAGGCCGGCAAGTTCGGCAAGGCGGCGGGCTGCCTCGTCACCGAAGGCTATATCCGCCGCAACCTGAAGGCGCGCGTGCTGCGTGAAGACGTCATCGTCTACAACGGCTCGATCGCTTCGCTGCGTCGTTTCAAGGACGACGTGACGCAAGTCGAGAAGGGCTATGAGTGCGGCATCGGCCTGGAGAACTTCCAGGACATCCAGACCGGCGACGTGATCGAAACCTTCGAAGTCGAGGAAAGGCTGCGCGAACTTTGAAGCGCGGCCAATCCTCGGGCGAGGGCCGTTCCGTCCGCACGCTGAAAGTGGGCGAGGCGATGCGCCATGTGCTGGCCGATGTGCTGGCTCGTGGAACCCTGCGCGACGAGGTGCTGGATCGGCACATCGTGTCGATCTCGGAGGTGCGCGTGTCGCCCGATCTGCGCCACGCCACCGCCTACATCATGCCGATCGGCGCCAGCGCCGCCGAACAGGAAGCCGTGCTGCGCGCGCTGAACCGCCACAGCCGGCAACTGAAGGGCGAACTGGCGCGGCGGGTGAACACCAAATATGCTGCCGAAGTCCACTTCCGGGTGGATGAAAGCTACGCCGAGGCCGCCCGTATCGACGCGCTGCTGCGTTCGCCACGGGTTGCCCGCGATCTGGAAACCGGGGCGCAACCCGACGATACGGCCGACGACGACTAGAACGCCGCCCCGTCAGCGGGGTGTCGGCGCCTCAGGGGCAGGCACGCGCTTCATCGGCTGAAACTGGCCCAGCATGCAGTTCTGCCGGCCAACGCCCGTTCCCATCCCGACCGGCGTGATGCTGTCGAGGTTGCAAAGCTGGCTGGTGCGGCTGTTGATCCTGATTTTCTGGCCGAACGCCAGCCCGTCGCAACGGTGCGGCAGGCGATTGCGCCACACCTGATTGCGGTTGCGCTCGAAGTCGATGGTGCGGTCGTCGATCACGCGGAAGCCACGGATGTGGCTGCGGCTGATGCAGTTCACCGGCGCGCCATCGTCCACCCAGACGCTGCGGTTCGCGGCGCTGTCGCCATTGCCCGCGCACGAGCCCAGCAACAGCAGCAACGCCAATGGTGCAACGGCCTTGATCATGCGCGATCCCCAACCTGTTCCCTGGAAGCGAGGCTAGCGCGTGGGCGACGGCGGCTCAACAGCATAATCGTAAAAGCCGCGGCCCGACTTGCGGCCCAGCCAGCCGGCCTCGACATATTTCACCAGCAGCGGCGCCGGGCGGTATTTCTGGTCGCCCGTCGAAGCCACCAGCACTTCCTGGATGGATTTCAGCGTATCAAGGCCAATGAAATCCGCCAGCGTCAGCGGGCCCATCGGGTGATTCGCACCAAGCTTCAGCCCATTGTCGATGTCAGCCACCGAGCCGACGCCTTCCCCCAGCGCGAAAATGGCTTCGTTCAGCATCGGGCACAGCAGCCGGTTGACGATGAAACCGGGGCTGTCCTCGCTAAGCACTGCGGTCTTGCCCAGACCCTCGGCGAAGGCGACAGCATATTCGCGCGTCGCATCCGAAGTGGCCAGGCCGGGGATCACCTCGACCAGCTTCATCACCGGCACCGGGTTGAAGAAGTGCAGGCCGATGAAGCGTTCGGGCCGATCGGTCGCTGCCGCCAGCCCGGTGATCGAAATCGACGAGGTATTGCTGGCCAGCAGCGCATCCGGCCCAAGCTTCAGGCCGGCGAAGATCTTTTTCTTCAGTTCCACGCTTTCGGTCGCGGCTTCGATCACGAAATCCGCGTCGGCCAAGGCGTCGGTGCCTTCGGTGGCCGTGATCCGCGCCAGCGCGGCTTCGACATCGGCAGCGGAAAGTGCGCCCTTTGCTGCCTGCCGCTGCAACTGCCTGGCGATCCCGTCGCGGCCTTTCTGCGCCCGATCGAGGGCGACATCGCACAACAGCACATCGTGCCCGGCGACTGCCGATACCTGCGCGATCCCCGCGCCCATGATCCCCGCCCCGATAACGCCGATTTTCATCAATTCAGTTCCTGCTTTCCATCATTCCACGCGAATGGTTCCGCTGCGCAGAAACCAAATCTGCCGTTGCAGTGCAACACCCCCCACCGGCCGGTCCGCACGAAAAAGGGGCCGGCAGATATCCCGCCAGCCCCCGTTTTTTCGTTCCGCCGATGCTCAGAGCTTGGACGTAAGCTCGGGCAGGATCTGGAACAGGTCGCCGACAAGGCCATAATCCGCCACCTGGAAGATGGGGGCTTCCTCGTCCTTGTTGATGGCGACGATGACCTTCGAATCCTTCATCCCGGCCAGATGCTGGATGGCACCCGAAATGCCGACGGCGACATACAGTTCCGGGGCAACGATCTTGCCGGTCTGCCCGACCTGATAGTCGTTCGGGACATAGCCTGCATCGACCGCCGCGCGCGATGCGCCGACGGCTGCACCAAGCTTGTCGGCCAGCGGATCGATATACTGGTGGAAGGCATCGCCCGAGCCGAGCGCCCGCCCACCCGAGACGATGATCTTTGCGCCCGTAAGTTCCGGCCGCGCCGACTGCGTGAGCTCCGCGCCCTTGAACGCCGACAGCCCCGAGTCGCCGTTGCCCGAGACAGCCTCGACCGCAGCCGAGCCACCCGTTGCCGCCGCCTTGGCGAACGCCGTGCCGCGCACGGTGATCACCTTCTTCGCGTCCGACGACTTCACGGTGGCGATGGCGTTGCCGGCATAGATCGGCCGGGTGAAGGTGTCGGCGCTTTCAACCGAAAGGATTTCCGAAACCTGCGCCACATCGAGGAGGGCCGCAACGCGCGGCGCGATATTCTTGCCGCGCGACGTTGCCGGGGCAACGAAGGCATCATAGCCCGCCATCACCGACGCCACCAGCGGCGCGACGTTTTCCGCCAGCGCATCGCCAAGCGACGCATCGTCGGCCAGCAGCACCTTCGCTACACCATCGACGGCTGCTGCCGCATCGGCTGCCGCGCGGGCATTGTGGCCCGCCACCAGCACGTGCACCTCGCCGCCGGCGAAGCCCGCCAGTGCCCTCGCCGCCGTGACGGCGTTCAGCGTTGCATCCTTCAGCGATGCATTGTCATGTTCTGCAAGGACAAGAACGCTCATGCGATGGCTCCCGCTGTCTTCAGCTTCTCGATCAGTTCGTCGACGGTCTTCACCTTGATACCCGCCGAACGCTTCGGCGGTTCGGCGACCTTCAGCACCGAAAGGCGCGGCGCCATGTCGACGCCATAGTCAGCCGGGGTCTTGTTGGCGATCGGCTTCGCCTTCGCCTTCATGATGTTCGGAAGCGACGCATAGCGCGGCTCGTTCAGGCGCAGGTCGGTCGTGACAATGGCGGGCAGCTTCAGCTCGACGGTTTCAAGGCCGCCGTCGATTTCACGGGTAACGGCAACCTTGCCGTCCGCCGGTTCCACCTTCGAGGCAAAGGTGCCCTGCCCCCAGCCCAGCAGCGCGGCCAGCATCTGGCCCGTCTGGTTGGAATCGTCGTCGATCGCCTGCTTGCCCAGAATGACAAGGCCGGGCTGCTCCTCGGCGACGACCTTGGCCAGCACCTTGGCGACACCAAGGCTTTCGGTCGGCCCGTCTGTCGTGACCAGGATGCCGCGATCGGCGCCCATCGCCAGCGCCGTGCGCAGCGTTTCCTGCGCCTGCGCCACCCCGACGGAGACGACGACGACTTCGGTCGCCACGCCCTTCTCCTTCAGGCGCACTGCTTCCTCGACCGAGATTTCGTCGAAGGGGTTCATGCTCATCTTGATGTTGGCAAGTTCGACGCCGGTCTGGTCGGGCTTCACCCGGACCTTCACATTGGCATCAACCACCCGTTTCACGGGCACGAGAATCTTCATGGGCCGCAAGCTCCCTGTGGTGACATGAAATGCGCGGTCCCCATGCGGCAAGGTCGCTGCATGAGTCAACGCAGGCACGACGAACAGGGTGCCGCACCCTGCCCGTTCCGGCAGGGTGCGACCGGTTCAGTTCAGATTGTCGGGCGTTTCTGCCGGCGGGATTTCGCCGAGCGAGGTATCGGCGCTTGCAGGTGTCCAGCTCTGTCCGGGGCGGAACACGGTTTCACGCCCGGCCATGATGTCACCCGATGTCACCTGCAACGCCAGCCGTTCTGAATCGCGGCGGATGAACTCTTCGGCGATGGCGTCGATGGTGTCGTCGGGTGTGCCGACTTCGGCCAGCGCCACCCGGCCCAGTTCGATGGCGCTGTGGAACAGCTCGCGCACGGCGGAAATGTCCATGCCGGCGGCCTTCAGACGCATGTAGTGCAGACGGTCGTGTGCGCGGACCAGAATGTCGAGATTGGGGAACGCCGTCCTGACCGGCTTCAGCCGCGCCGGATCCCATGCGCCCCCCGTCGTCACGATCAGCAGCCGCGCCGTGCCCGCGCCAGCCGCACGCAGCACATCGAGGCGGAAGCCGTCGCCGTAATAGACCTTCCAGCCCAGCGACCGCGAACGTTCGATCTGGTCGGGCTGGCTGTCGATCAGCACGGCATTCAGCCCGCGCGCGTTCAGCATCTGCGTGACGATCTGGCCGAAACGGCCATAGCCGACGACGATGACGCTGCCGGGTTTGCCGGGTTCCGGCCGCTCCAGCCCCTCGGTGCTGACATCGGCCTTGCGCCCATCCATCACCCGCCGGAACAGTTTCAGCAACAGCAGGGAAGCGATCATCGACAGGGTGACGACGGCGCTGAACATCGAGGCCGCTTCGGGCGCGATCAGCATCCCCGACACCGCCGCCGTCAGCAGCACGAAGGCGAATTCCCCGCCCTGGCTCAGCAGCAGGCCCATACCGACCGCCTTTTCCCAGCCGGTTCCGACGATCCGCGCCAGCACCGCGATCAGCGCCGTTTTCACCAGCAGCAGCAGCAGCACCAGTTCAGCGACGCGCCACGGATCGTGCAGCAGGATCGAGACATCGATGGTCATGCCGACAGCCAGAAAGAACAGCCCCATCAGCAGGCCGCGAAATGGTTCCACCACCACTTCCAGTTCGTGCCGGTAGGGGCTGTCGGCCAGCATGACCCCGGCGATGAAGGCGCCAAGCGCCATCGACAGCCCGAAACTTGCCATCAGATAGGATGCGCCCAGCACCGTGAACAAGGCGGCGATCAGAAAGATGTCGCGGGTGCCGACCTGCCCGAACAGCCGCATCGCCGGATTGAGAGCGATGCGGCCGAGCGCCACCAGCACCGCGATGGTGCCGAAGCCCGTGGCGATCAGCGCCCAGCCGCTGGGCATCGACGAATCGGGGGCGCGGCCCAGCGCCGAAACGATGATCAGCATCGGCACCAGCGCAAGGTCCTGCAACAGCAGCACCGAAAAGGATCGTTCGCCCTCAGGGGTGTTCAGTTCCCCTTCTTCCTGAAGATACTGGATGACAAGCGCGGTCGACGACAAGGCCAGCGACAGACCCAGCACCAGCGCCGCCTGCCAACTGAAGGCGGTGCGCCAGAACAGCGCCGCCGCCAGCACCAGCCCGGTCGAGACTACCTGCGCGGTGCCGAAGCCGAAAATGTCGCGCCGGAGTGCCCACAACCGCGACGGTTGCAGTTCCAGCCCGATCACGAACAGCAGCAGCACGATGCCATATTCGCCGAGCGTCAGCACATCCTCGGTTTCCGAGATCAGGCCGAAACCGTTCGGCCCGATCAGCAGTCCGGCGGCCAGATAGCCCAGCACCGCGCCAAGTTTGAACCGGCTGAACAGCGGCACCATGATGGCTGCGGCTGCCAGAAAAACCACGGCCTCGCGCAGGCCCTCGGTAGCGACTGCGCCCGCCATGCCGGTCAGCCCCCGCCCGTGTTGCTGGTCGCAACCGCCGTCGCTTCGCGGGCGGCGGCCGCCGTTGCCTCGAAGGCCAGCAGGATCGACGGATGCCGCGCCGGATGTGCGCGCGCCGGTTCCAGCAGCACCAGTTCCGGGAAATGCGCGGCAAGCGCTTCGGGCAGATTACCGGCGCCTTTCAGCCATGCCTTCAGCAGCGCATGTGCTTCCTCGATCGATTGCGCCGTCTGCCCCAGCACATGGCGGCCAAGGATCGAGGCCGAGGCCTGCCCCAGCGCACATGCGCGCACTTCCTGCCCGAAGCGGTCGATCTGCCCCGCATCATCGAGCGCCAGTGCCACCGTTACGCGGCTGCCGCAGATCGGCGACGTCCGCCGTGCGGTCGCCTGCGCGCCATCGGGCAGGCGGTCGTGCGGGATCGTTGCAGCCAGACGCAAAATCTCGGCGTTGTAGAGCGGGGCCTCCATTCTGGCCGTTATAGTTAGCGGTTCAATCCCCGGTAAAGACCGAAGCGAAGCGGGGAAGCAGAAAAGCCCGCACGACCGAGGCCGGAAGCGTGATGTCATAGCTTCCTTCCGCCCACGGCCCGGCCTCGTAAGGCGGCACCAGCACGCGGATCTCTGCGATCTTGCCGTCGCCCACGGGCACGATCGGATAGGCGAACGGGTCCGGGCAGTCGTTGAACATGGTGTTTGCCACGCCGCCGCGACGTGCCTTGCGCTCTTCGTCCAGCGCCTTGCAGAACGCCGGCTTCAGCGCCGCCTTCATCGCCTGCGGATCGGCGAAAAGCTGGCCGAACGCCAGCCGGTGGCCCAGCGCTCGGTCCCAGATCACGGCCTTGGGCGCCAGGTTGCCATGCGCCCCGCCGGTGAAGCTGTATTGTCTGGCCGAAAGCGCCAGCAGCACATCGGTTTCCGCGTCGGGCTGCCAGCGCTCGATCCATTCATATTGCATCCGGCGCCCGGCATCGCCCGCCGCGCGCGCGCCTTCTTCGGCTTCGCGCTGCGCCTTGGCACGGTCGGCGATCGCCGAGCTTCGCAGTTCGCGCACAAGTGCCGGTTCGAGCGCGGCTTCGGGCGCCAGCGACCAGCGGAAGCTGAGCGTCGGGCCTTCATAGCGAAGCAAAAGGTCGGACGCCGGAAGTTCTGGTTCGGCTGCGGGGGGTGGCGAAGCGGGCGCGCCGCCCGGCTTCTGCGCCAGCACCGGCGACGCCAGCACAATCGCCAGCAGGAAAAGGGCGGGGCGGATACTCGGCATCATCACCTGCTTTCTGGCTGATGGTTGGTTCAGGCCCGGCGCCAGCTTACGCTGCCGTCTCTGGCGGCTGCGACAAGGATGCCCTCTGCCGCCAGTGCATCGCGCATGGCATCGGCTGCCGCCCAATCCCTTGCGGCCCGCGCAGCAGCCCAGGCATCGAGTCTGGGCCGGATCGCTGCTTCGTCGGTGCCGCCGCGCGCCCACAACACAGGGTCGGCGCCGCCGATCGCCAGCACTTCGCCGCCGTCCGGCAGGGCGGCGATCGCTTCGGGCGTGTTCAGATCGTCGCACAGGGCGGCAACCGGCGCCGAATCGCCAACCACACCTTCCGCCTTGCGGCGATACAGCCGGTCGAGCTTGGCCCTGGACTGTTCAAGCAGCGCATCGGTCCAGGAAAGCGGCTGCCGGTAGTGCGCGGAAAGCAGCGCCAGCCGCAGCACTTCGCCGGGCCAGCCGGCTTCCAGCAGTTCGCCGGGCGTCACGATATTGCCCAGCGACTTCGACATCTTGGTTTCGCCCATCTGCAGGAAGCCGTTGTGCATCCAGATGCCGGCCAGTTCGCTGCCGCCATGGGCGCAGACGCTCTGGGCGCGCTCGTTCTCGTGGTGGGGGAATTGCAGGTCCAGCCCGCCGCCGTGAATGTCGATGGTGCCGGTATCCAGCACGCTGGCGATCATCGCCGAACATTCGATATGCCACCCCGGCCGCCCGCGACCCCACGGGCTGTCCCAGCCGGGCTGGTCGTCGGATGATGGTTTCCACAGCACGAAATCGCCCGGCGCGCGTTTGTAGGGGGCAACTTCGACGCGCGCACCCGCAACCATTTCATCCATCGGCCGCTTCGACAGTTCGCCATAGCGATCGAACTTCGCCACCTCGAACAGCACATGGCCCTCGGCCTCGTAGGCGGCGCCGTGTGCGATCAGTGCGGCGATCATGGCGATCATGCCATGGTCGCCGGCGATATGTTCGGTGGCGCGCGGGTTGAAATCGGGCTTCAGGCAGCCGAGCGCCGCCATGTCGGCGAAATAATGCGCTTCGAATTCGGAAGCGACTGCCTGCGCGCTGCGGTTTTCCGCAACGGCCTTCGCCATGATCTTGTCGTCGATATCGGTGATGTTGCGAGCATAGCGGACATTTGCTGCGCCGTGGATGTGCCGCAGCAGCCGATACAGCGTATCGAATACCACCGCCGGGCGCGCATTGCCGATATGGGCGCGGCCATAGACGGTCGGCCCGCAGACATACATGGTGAGAGGCCTGCCCGGTTCAGGTGTGCGCAACAGTTTCCGGGTGCGCGACAGCGTATCGAAAAGCCGCACCTGCATCAGATCTCTACCTCGTCGCCCTTCTGCGCGCCCTGGTCCAGCAGCTTGTCGAGGGCTTCCCGGTCCGACTGCGAATAGCCGCCTTCGTTGGCGCCGGGAGCGGGCGGATATTGCGGGTCGAGCTGCGGATGGCCGGGCGGCATCGGAATCGACTTTGGCAGCATGCCCGCCGCCATCGCATCCTTGCCGGCATCCAGATCCTGCACCCACGTCACCATCACGTTTGCCGCAAGCGACAGCACCGGGGCGGAACGGCTGTCCCGCAGCCAGTCCGGCGGTTCGCGGTCGGCGTCGAACAGGCCGGTGGCGAACTGCGTCATCACGAACAGCGCCGCCGACAGGATCAGCCCCTTCAATGCGCCGAATCCCAGCCCCAGCAGCCGGTCCATCGGGCCGATCATGCTGCGCCGCGCCAGCCCGCCGGCGATGCCGGCCACCAGCCGCGCCACCAGCGCCGTGCCGAAGAACAGGCCGATGAAGGCGATGGTCGCGGCGCTTGCTTCGCCGCCGGCACGGGGCAGCAGCCAGTCGGTCGCCTGCTCGTGGAACATCCTGACGGCGACGATCGCCAGGATCCAGCCGGCCAGCGTGACGGCCTCGTGCGTGAAGCCGCGGATCACGCCGCCGATCGCCATCAGGCCGATGATGCCGACGACGGCCCAGTCGAAGGGGGTAAATGTGGAAAGCAGGTCCATGCGCTGATTGCTAGGCGCTGGCCCGGATACGGTCAACGAGTGCGCGAACGTTCGCAACCGGGGTCGTCTGCAAGCGGCCGACGCCTGCCGTGCCGGGCGGCACCAGCGCGCGCGTGAAGCCCAGCTTGCCCGCTTCCTTCAGACGCAGCGACGGATGCGCTGTCGGCCGAACCTCGCCGGAAAGCGCGATTTCGCCGAACGCCACGCAGTCGGCCGGAACCGGCGCTTCCAGCAACGCCGATGCCAGGGCCGCAGCCACTGCAAGATCGGCCGCCGGATCAACGACCCGCAACCCGCCCGCCACGTTCAGATACACTTCGCATGAACCGAACCCCAGCCCGGCGCGCGCTTCAAGCACGGCAAGGATCATGGCCAGCCTCGACCCGTCCCAGCCGACGACGGCGCGGCGCGGCGTCGCCCCGGACGGCAGTCTGACCGTCAGCGCCTGCAATTCGACGAGCACCGGCCGCGTGCCTTCGAGCGCTGGAAAAACCACCGCGCCCGCCACCGCCTGTTCGCGCTGCGTCAGGAACAGGCTGGACGGGTTGGCGACTTCGGCCAGCCCGTCGGCTTCCATGGCGAACACGCCGATTTCATCGGTGCCGCCGAACCGGTTCTTTACCGCGCGCAGCACCCGATACTGGTGCCTGCCCTCGCCCTCGAAATAGAGCACGGCATCGACCATATGTTCGAGCACGCGCGGCCCGGCGATCTGCCCGTCCTTGGTGACGTGGCCGACCAGCACCAGCGCCGAACCGCTTTGTTTCGCCCAGCTTATCAGTTCGAGCGAAGCCGCACGGACCTGCGAAACCGTGCCGGGCGCGCCTTCCAGTTGATCGGAGTGCATGGTCTGGATCGAATCGATGACGACGAGCGCCGGCGGGGTGGCCGCCGAAAGAGTGGTCAGGATATCGCGCACCGAAGTCGCCGCCGCCAGCCGCACCGGCGCGTCGGCCAGCCCCAGCCGCCGGGCGCGCAGGCGCACCTGATCGGCGGCCTCCTCGCCCGAGAAATAGGCAACCGCATGCCCGGCCCGCGCCATGCGCCCGGCGGATTGCAGCAGCAAAGTCGATTTGCCGATCCCCGGATCGCCGCCGATCAGAACGGCCGAACCGGGCACCAGCCCGCCGCCCAGCGCCCGGTCGAGTTCGGCAAAGCCCGAACCCAGCCTGCGCGGCAGTTCCACTTCGGCATCGAGCGGCTGCATCGGCAGCACCTGCCCGCCCGCCTTCAGGCTGTGGCGCTGCGCAAAGGGCGTCGCCGCAGCCGACGCCTCCTGTTGCAGGCTGTTCCATTCCGAACAATCGGGGCACTGCCCGACCCATCGGGGCTGGGCGCTGCCGCACGACTGGCAGACGAACTTCAGTTGCGGTTTCGCCATCGTTGCGGTTGCCGGTCAGGTGGCTGGTTCAACCGTCCTTGCGTGCCTGCGCCCGCGCCGTCGCCTTGGTGACCGAACCAACCTTGGCGCCGGCAACCCTGGTTGCCCGCTTCTTGTTTTCAACAACGGCCGCTCCCTTCGAGGCAGTAGCCGTGTTCGCCGGGCGCTTTTTCGGGGCGGCGCGTTTGGCGTCGAGCGCGCGGCGCTGGCTGTCGACGATGCGCTGGCGCGATTGCGTCGCCGCGCGGCGGCCCAGTTCGTCGTTCACGCGGCGCAATGCATGCGCGAACACCTGCTTGCGCCGCCTTGGATGTTCCTGCGTTCCCGGAAAACTGCCGCCGCGCGCGTCGGCCTTGCCACGGGCGATCCGCCGCTTTTCATGGGCGAGATCACGTTCTTTCGAGTGCAGTTGCCGAAGGCGTTTGCGGGCCGCGCGCAGCGCCTCCTCGTCATGGGTGCCGATCTCGGGCCGGTGCGTCGTCTGCACCAGCGTCCATTCGTCGTGCGCCAGAAGGGATTGTTCGGTCTTGCGGGAAATCGCCATCGGAACCTGCTCCTTGGAAATCGTGCGCCCCACATTTGGAGCGTGCAGCGGGCGGGCGCAAGCTTTTCAGGCGCGGATGGCTTCCCACAGCAGCAGCGCCTGCCGCGTTTCGGCAACATCGTGCACCCTGACCCACCCGACGCCCGCTTCCGCCCCGCGCAGCGCCAGCGCCAGACTGCCCGCCAACCGGTTTTCCGGCGGCACCGCACCGGCAACGGCGGGGATGATCGCTTTCCGGCTGGCGCCCAGCATCAGCGGCACACCAAGCGTCCGATAGCTTTCAAGCTGGCGCAGGATGGCCAGATTGTGCGCGACGCCCTTGCCAAAGCCGATGCCGGGGTCGGCGATCAGCCGTGTGCGGGCGATGCCCGCTGCCTCGGCGGCAGCGATGCGCCGGGCAAGTGCGGCGCGCACCTCGGCTGCGGCGTCGTCATATTGCGCCAGCGTCTGCATGGTGCGCGGATTGCCCGGCATGTGCATCAGCACCACATCCGCCGATGCTGCGGCTGCTACACCCATGCTGTCGGGATCGGCCGAAAGCGCGGAAACATCGTTCAGCATGGTTGCGCCCGCGTCCAGCGCCGCCTGCATCACCGCCGCTTTCATGCTGTCGATCGACACCCGCACACGCTGACGCACCAGCCCGGCAACCACCGGGATCACGCGGCGCAGTTCTTCGGCTACCGGCACCGGGGCGGCACCGGGGCGTGTCGATTCGCCGCCCACGTCGATGATGTCGGCGCCTTCTGCCGCAAGCTTCAGGCCCGCGTCGATCGCGGCGTTCGCGTCGGCCAGCCGGCCGCCATCCGAGAAGCTGTCGGGCGTGACGTTCAATATGCCCATGATTTTCGGCCGCATGAATTACCCGCCCTAGGCTGGATAGTGCAGCAGCGAAACCGGCTCGACACCGGCATCGTGCAGGCGGCCGGCGCCGCCAAGCCCATCGAGTTCGGCCACGAACAGCGCCCGGCCGACACTGCCCCCGGCCTTTTCCAGCAATGTCACTGCGGCAACGGCGGTTCCCCCGGTCGCCAGCACGTCATCGACCAGCAGCACCCGCGCGCCGCGCGGCACCTGGCCTTCGTGCAGTTCCAGCCGGTCGACGCCATATTCCAGCGCATAGTCGTGGCCGATGGTCGGCCCCGGCAGCTTCCCCGGCTTGCGGACGATCACCAGCCCGTGCCCCGTCAGTTGCGCAAGGGCGGCAGCGAACAGGAAGCCACGCGCCTCGATGCCGGCGATCATGTCGAACGGGCCCGCCCGTTCCGCAAGCGCCGCCGTCGTCGCCTGAAACGCCGCGCCATCGGCCAGCAGTGGCGTCAGGTCGCGGAACTGGATGCCGGGCTTGGGAAAGTCGGGCACCATGCGCACGAATGCCGCCAGTCGTTCGGGATGCATCGGCGTCTCTCAGTCGAACAGGCGCGGCGCGATCGCGCGCAGCCGTGCTGCTTCTTCGGTCGGCCAATGGGTGCGATCGGTGACGATCGCCTGATCGAGCGCCCGTTCCCAGCCTTCGGCGCTGGGCATACGCAAGGGCGCAGCGGCAAGGCGCCGGCATAGTGCTGCAACCAGTGCCGTCGCGTGGCCGGTGTTCGCCCGCATCACCGCCAGCACGTCGGCCGTCGTGACGGCGTCTTCCTTCCAGCTATCGTGGTCGGTCACGAAGGCGGCGATCGCATAGGCCATTTCCGCCTCGCGGCAGAGCGCCGCCTCGGGCATCGCCGTCATGCCGACGACATCCATGCCCTGCGCGCGGGCCAGTCGGCTTTCGGCGCGTGTCTGGAAGCGCAAGCCGTCGATCGCAAGATAGGTGCCGCCGGCAACCGCCGGGATGGCGCAGTCCGTGGCGGCCGCCTGCACCGCGTCGGCCAGCGCCAGCACCACCGGATCGGCAAGCGCCACATGCGCCACGATCCCGGCGCCGAAAAAGCTGGAAGCCCGTCCGTGCGTGCGGTCGACGATCTGGTGCGGCACGGCAAGGCTTCCGGGCGGCAGTTCGTCGCGGAAACTGCCGCAGGCCGCAACCGACAGAACGGCCGTGCAGCCGACCGCCTTCAGCGCCGCGATGTTCGCACGATAGTTGATTTCAGCGGGAGCGATGCGGTGGCCCGGCCCGTGGCGCGCCAGAAACACCACCGGCAGGCCCTGCATTTCGCCTTCGATCAGCACATCCGACGGCCAGCCCCATGGCGTTTCCTGCGCGTGCCGGTGCGATTTCGTGATGCCCGGTAGCGTCTGGAGGCCGCTGCCCCCGATCAGACCCAGCTTCATGGCTTTGCCTGCTCTTTGGCTGCGGGTGCGTCGAACAGGCGATTGAGGTAGGCCGCCATCCGCAGCCCGCCCTTCGCCAACTGCCGGTTCAGCCGGTCGGTCTGGGCGAAGACATATTCGTAGCGGAGGTCTTCCTGCGGCGGATAAATGGCTTCACGCTCGGTCACGCTGTCGGCGACCCATTGCAACGGGTCCGCGCTCGACCATTGGCGCAGGTCGTCGGGCGTCAGGTGGCGCAGGATCTGGTCGCGCCATTCGCTGTAGGCAAGCTGCTGGTAGTCGATCAGTTGGGAATCCCAGATCCTGTGCAGATTGGTCGGCTCGCCGAAGAAGCTGCGCTTCACCATGTTGCCGCCCCGATCGTCGGTGCGGCCGACGTGCAGCGGTTGCGCCAGATCGCCGATGATGTGCACGATGAACCTCAGCGCGCCCTGCCGGTCTGCCAGGGTTGCTTTCGGGTCTTTCAGCACGGCCGAATAGGCCTTCAGCGCCGTCAGCGCATCGCCGCCTTGCGGAACGTTCGCCCGGCCATAAGCGGTGTCGGCCGGCACCGTGACGTAATGCCAGGAAAGCGACCGCTGCTGCCAGAAGGGGTCCGGGTCGGAGCGCATGAAGTCCGCCCAGTTCGACGCTTCCGCGAGGCTCTCGTTGCCAAGGATCTCCATCACCGCCGCGCGCGCCTTCGGCGACAGATACCGGTCGGCGACGGCGCCCGTCACCCGGTGGCCGGTCAGGCCCCAGGCAAGGGCCGGTTCGGCCGCTGAAAACGCAAGCAGCAGCAACAACAGGGTTCGCATCTATCGGGCCTCCAGTGCCTGCGCC
Source organism: Sandaracinobacteroides sp. (assembly GCF_057137845.1). NCBI lineage: Bacteria > Pseudomonadati > Pseudomonadota > Alphaproteobacteria > Sphingomonadales > Sphingosinicellaceae > Sandaracinobacteroides > Sandaracinobacteroides sp. The sequence goes on from NZ_DBNHFX010000083.1 coordinate 23,801, forward strand.
AGATCGGCGATCAGGTCGTCCGCATCCTCGATCCCGATCGAGATGCGAACCAGATTGTCGCTGATCCCCATGAGCGCCTTGCGCTCGGCGGGGACGGAAAGATGCGTCATCGCCGCAGGAGCCGACGCCAGCGTTTCCGTGCCGCCAAGGCTGACGGCAAGGCGGGCGATACGCAGCGCGTCGAGGAAGGCGAACACTTCGGTTTCGCCGCCCTTCAGATACAGCGAAAAGGTCGAACCGGCGCCGGTGCAGTGGCGGCGATAGATGTCGGCCTGCGCGTCGTTGCCTTCGCCCAGGAAACCCAGATAGCCAACCCGTTCGACGGCCGGATGGTCGCGCAGGAAGGCACACACGCGCTCGGCGTTCTCTCCGGCGCGGCTCATGCGCAGTTCCAGCGTTTCCAGGCTTCGCAGCAGCATCCACGCGCTGTGCGGGTCGAGAATGGTGCCGATGACGTTGCGCATCGACCGCACCGGCCCCAGCAGCCGCGCCGAACCCACCACCGACCCCGCCACGAGATCGGAATGACCGCCGGCATATTTCGTCAGGCTGTACACGCAGATGTCGGCGCCGTGCTGCAACGGCTGCTGCCACAGCGGGCCAAGGAACGTGTTGTCGATCGCGATCGGCGGGGCATCTTCAGGGCAGGCGGCATCGACAGCGGCCCGCACGGCCTGCACATCGACGAGGGCGTTGGTCGGGTTGGCCGGGCTTTCCAGATAGACCAGCGCCAGCCGTCCGATCGCCTTTGCGCCGGCGATCGCCGCATCGATTTCAACGCGCGTAGCACCTGCCGGAAAATCGACGAACCGCACCCCGAACCGGCCCAGAATCGATCCGATCAGCGTTTCCGTCGCTGCATAGAGCGGGCTTGAATGAACGATCACATCGCCCGGGCGGCAATAGGTCAGCAACAGTGTCGCGATCGCCGACATCCCCGACGAAAAGCACAGCGCCTGCTCGGCGTCCTCCCAGACGGCGAGACGGGTTTCGAGGATCTGCTGGTCAGGCCCGTCGAAGCGGGAATAGACGAAACCATCCGCGCCGCCGGGCCTGCGGCCAATCAGGCCTTCGAAATGGCGCTTGCCGGCTGCCGCCGATTCGAACGCGAACGACGAAGTAAGAAACAGGGGCGGCTTCAGCGCGCGCAACGCCTGTTCCGGGTCGTAGCCGTGGCCCATCATCAGCGTTGCCGGGCGGGGGCGCCGCAGGTCGCCGCCGGGCGGCGCATCCTGCCCGCCCGCTGTGCCCCTCCTGCCGGTAGAACTGCCCATCGTCGCGCTCCTTCGCGCCATCCTAGCCGTCGGCCGGGCCGGATGTCACGGCCTGCAGCCGGGTTTCCTCCAGCACCTGCAACGTGAACAGGATCGCCCTTGTCTCGCCGTCGATCACGCCATCCGGGTTGTCCTGCCGGAAGCGCCGCTGGAAGGCGATGACTGCCGCGCCAAGGTCGGTCACGTCATAGCCGAAGCGTTCCAGCGCCAGCGCGAATGCGCTATCCGGCCAGCCGGGATCGGCCAGCAGCCTGCGCGGCCTGCCAAGCGCCAGCCGGTGGCGCGCCAGCAGCGCCCAATCGAACAATTCGCCGGGGTCCTGCTTGCGCGCGGGCGCAATGTCGGAATGGCCGATCACGTCGGCGCGGTCGATGCGGTGGCGCACGCAGATCGCGCTCGCCAGCCGCACGACGGCCCGCATCTGCACGGCCGGAAACGGCTGATATCCCCATTCGTGCCCCGGATTGACGATCTCGACGCCGACCGACGAACTGTTCAGGTCTTCGCAGCCACGCCACCGGCTGACGCCCGCGTGCCAGGCGCGGTCGGCTTCATCGACCATCTGCACCACGCGTCCGTCCTCGTGGACGAGATAGTGCGCCGACACTCCGGAATCGGCATCAAGCAGCCGTTCCTCGGCTTCGGCGCCCGTTGGCATGCCGGTGTAGTGCAGGATCAGTTGCCGGACCGGGTTGCAGCCCGGCGGCACCCGGCGGGCGTTGAAATTGGGTGACGGCCGCCAGACGATCGCGCCGCGGTCAGGCACGCTCGACTGCTTTCTGCGCCGAACGCAGGGTGATGATGGCAACGCCTGCGATCGTCAGCGCGCCGCCGACCCACATCAAGGGTGTAACCGGCGTGCCGTAATACATCGTCGCGAACACCACGGCCAGCAGCGGCGTCGGCAGCGTGTAAGGCGTGATCAGCGTGACCGGATAGCGTTGCAGCAGCCAGCTCATGCCGACATGGCCGATCAGCGTCGCGGCGATCGCCGAATAGACGATCCAGCCGAAGGCGCCCATCGGCACATGGCGCAGGCCCGCAAGGCCGCCGGGTTCGGCGAAGTGGCTGGCCAGCAGCAGCAGCGGGATCGAAATCAGCGCCTGCCAGCCATACAGCGTCAGCACCGGCACACCCGCCAGCCGCCGGAACAGCAGGTTGCCGATCGCCCAGCACAGGCTGGCCCCGAACGTCAGGAAGATGCCCAGCCGTTCATCGACGATACGCGGATCGAACACCAGCAGCGTCACCCCGGCCAGCGCCAGCAGGATGCCGACGGTCCGGCGCCAGGCGATGCGCTCGCCGTCGATCAGGATGGCAAGGATCAGGCTTAACGGCACTCCCAGTTGTCCGGCAATCGCCAGCGCCGAAAGATTATGGGCGACATGATAGCTGTAGGCCCCCAGCCCGAACTGGATGGCACCGGTGATCAGCGCCATCGCCAGGATCATCCCCATCCGCCCCTCGACGATGCGCAGCGCCGTGGCGCACGCCAGCAGCACCACGCTGTAGCGCAGCGCGACCGACAGCAGCGGCGGCATCGCCATCACCGCTTCCTTGATGGCGATGATGTTGAAGGCCCACAGCAGGTCGATCACCAGAATGAGGAGGACATAGGCCGACCTCATGCGCCTTTCCCCTTCATCAGCGCGGCCCCTTCATCAGCGCAGCATAGGCGGCGTTGATCGTCGCCATCCGCACTTCGGCGACACGGATGAACTCGGGCGGGGTGCCCTCGGCGATGTGCCGGTCCGGGTGATGGTCGCGTGCGAGGCGGCGATAGGCAGCGCGGATTTCGGCATCGTCGGCCCCCGGCGCCACGCCCAGCACTGCATGCGGGTCGTCGGCCTCCAGCGGAATGTGGCGGGCGCGGATTTCCGCCCATTTTCTGGCATCAAAGCCCATCAGGCCTGAAATCGTTCGAAGATATTCCAGTTCGGCCGGATGCACCCCGTCGACGGTGGCGATCATCAGCAGTGCTTCCAGCAAGTCTTCCAGAACCGGCGAGCCTTCGCCCAGCAGCGCTGCCGCCTGTCTGGCATAGGCTTCGTATCCGTCGGTCGACTGCCGCGCCAGCCGATAGAAGCGGCGCATGTTCCCGCGCTCGTCGTCGGGAACGTGGAACAGCTTTTCAAAGGCCTGCGCCTCGCGCTCGGAAGCAAAACCGTCGGCGCGGGCCATCTTGGCAGCAAGCGCGATGGCGGCGATGGTGAACGCCACCTGCCGGCGGGCCGGGCTTGCCGCACGCACCGCCAGCACACGATCGACGGCCGCGCCGACGGCTGCACCGGCAAGTGCGCCAAGCGGCCCGCCAAGAACCAGCCCCGCCGCACCACCCATGAGGAGCGCCCAGATCGCCATGGCACGCGCTTAGAGCAACTTGGCGGCGATGGGAAACACCCGATCGGGAACCGCCTGCCGAAAAACCGGAAAAAGGCAGCGATGCCGCCGTCAGGAAGCGCCGCCGCCCTGCCGCCGGAAACTCCAGCTCGTGTCGGCGGTGCCGTCGGCCGCAACGGTGCCCGACAGCACGATCTGCTGCACCTCGTGCGTTTCCCCTGCTTCATCGACGAACAGGCTGGGTTCGATGGAAACGCCGCCCGTCGCGCCGTTGAAGCTGGCGCGGAACGCCCAAGCCGCGCCCTGCCCCGGCTTTGCGCCCGGCAGCCGGACAAGCGCGCCGCGCCCGTCCTGCGTCAGAGTCGCCTCGGCAGTGCGGCCAAGGTGAAAGCGGATGGCAAAGGCCAGCGACCCGCGCCGGCGCAGGACGCCTGCCCGTGCGCCGACCGGTTCAAGGCGATCCTCGCCGCGCAGATCGTCGCCGTCGGGGCTGAGCCACAGCCGGCGCACATGATCCAGCCCGAACCGCCGTCGCCAGCCATCGTGCCGCCCCTCGAACCACTGGCCGGCCGAGCTTGCCCGCATCTCGACCAGCACTGCCTCGACCCCGCCGAGGCGCCGCTGCCCGCCATCGTGCAACCGGCTGGAACTGGTATCGGCCAGCACCAGCGTCGAATGCCCCGCCGTCGAGCGCAGCCCCATCAGCAGTTCCGGCGGGAACCCGTGCGGCCCGCGCGGCCCGGCGCCGCCGCCGCAATTCACGATCAGATGCCGGGCGCCATCCGTCAGGGTGAAGGCAAGCGTCGAGGCATGGGCCGCCGGGCTGATGCGCGCGGCAGGCGGCGGGCCTGCATCCACCATCAGCCGCACGCTTCCCGCCTGCAGCCGCTGGAACCCGGAAGCGCGCGTCGGCCCGTCTGCCGCCGGGCCGCCGACGCCAAGCCGCTGCATCTGCGCCAAATCCGGCTGGCCGCCATGCCACGACGAAGGCAGCCCATCCCCCATCGCCAGCGAGGCAAGCCCTGTCCGCACCATATCCAGTGCCTGCACCACCAGTTCCGCAGGCTTGCGCGCCCGCGCCCGATAGAATGCCTCCAGCACCAGCAGCAGGTCGCCGATCCGGGCCAGTTCAAGCGGCGAGCGGCTGACGACAGCCGCGCCATCGGCGGTCGTCAGTTCAGAAAGCGTCTGCTCCAGCAACGTTTCCCCGCGCAGAAGCCGTTCGTCGCCGCCCGGCAGCATCAGACCGGCGCCGATCAGGCCGGCGGCTGCCTCAAGCCGCACCAGCCCGGCGGGCAGCCGCGGCGCGGCGCGGTCCAGATGGCGCGCCCATCTGGCGATGCCGTTCAGCACCGACGAACGGTGGATATGATCCTGCCCGGGCATCACCAGCGGGGCGTGGGCGATCGTCATCAGGATGCGCCTGCCGGTCGCATCGGGCGCCCATGCCTCGTCGTGGTAATCGTGAAAATGCGCAAGCCACCGCCGCGCCAGCGCTTCGGCGCGGCCGGCCTCGGTCCGGCTCAGTGGCTGGGCGCTTGCCAGATCGCGAAGCCAGCCCCAGCCATGCACCCAGTCGCGCCAGCCCGGCGGCGCATCGGGCGCGTCCAGCCGCGCGTCGGTCATGCCCTGGCCGAAACCGTCGCGGAACAGACGCCCGCCTTTCAGGCGCTGGCCAAGATCGGGGTCGCCGGGGATCGGGTCGTCGGGGATGGCGATCAGCTTCAGCGGAAAACGCCCTTTCAGCCGCATCCGGTGAAAGGGCGACGCAAAAGACAGGCGGTCGAAACGCTCGGTCAGGCGTTCCGCGAGCGAGGGGCCGCGCCCGCCGCCATCGCGGGTGAGACGGAAGCTGTCCTCGTCGGTCTCGTGCGTCATCGCTGCCCCTTGAGGCCCGACCCCTTGAGGCTGGCGATGTTGGCAGCATAGCTGTCCCGCCCGCCACGGAAACTGGCGGTTCCCGCAACCAGCACGGTTGCGCCTGCCGCGTGCAGGCGGGCGGCGTTCGTCTGATCGACGCCGCCATCCACCTCCAGTTCGGCGGTCAGCCCGGCGCGGGCGATGCGTTCGGCGATCGCCTCTACCTTGGGCAGCGCGCTTTCGATGAAGCTCTGGCCGCCGAAACCGGGGTTCACGCTCATCACGAGGACGAGGTCGCAGAGGTCGAGGACATGGTCGAGCGAGGCGAGCGGCGTCGCCGGGTTCAGCACGACCCCGGCCTTTTTCCCCAGCGCCCGGATACGCATCAGCGTGCGGTGCAGGTGCGGGCCGGATTCCGGATGCACCGACAGAATGTCGGCGCCTGCTTCGGCGAAGGCTTCGACCAGCGGGTCGGCGGGCGTCACCATCAGATGCACATCGAACGGCAGCGCCGACCATGGCCGCAGCGCCTTCACCACCATCGGCCCGATCGTCAGGTTGGGAACGAAGTGCCCGTCCATCACGTCGACATGGATCCAGTCGGCGCCCGCCTCGTCGATCGCGCGGACTTCCTCTCCCAGTCGGGCGAAATCGGCGGACAGGATGGACGGTGCGATCTTCAGCGGTTGCATGCAGGCCTAGTTAGCCGCTGGTCCCGGTTGCGCCAAGGCCCGCCTGCCCCGAAACGCGCGCGCTCCGCCGACGAAAACATCCGTCATGGAACTGCAACGATTTCCTGCTACCGGCAGCATCCATTTTGAGTGCCCCATCCGAAAGACCGCTGCATGATCGCCCTGAAAGCTGCACTGCCCCTGCTGTTCCTTGCGGCGTCCGCCAGCACGATGGCGGCCACGACCGACGACGCCCAGTTCTGGACGACGGTGGCCGCCAGCGGGCCGATTGCCGGAAAGCTGGTCGGCAGTGTGGATACGACCCTGCGCTTCTACGACAACGCCAGCCACCTGAGCTATGTCATCGCCCGCGGGATGCTGGGCTGGCGGCTGGCGCCCGGCGTGGTGGCAGGCGCTGGCTATGGCTATGTCCGGAACACCCCCGAAGGCAGGCCATCAGCGCATGAGCATCAGGCGTTCCAGCAGCTCGCCTATCCGGTCGCCACGGTCGCGGGCGCAAAACTCCAGGGGCGCACCCGGCTGGAACAGCGCTTCTTCAGCAACGACCCGAAAACCGGCTGGCGGCTTCGGCAGCAACTGAAGCTGACGGTGCCGCTGGACGGCCCGACCGGCCTCAAGGGCATCGTCCACACCGAAGCGTTCGTGCTGCTGCGCCAGCAGGGCCGGTCGCCCGCCGGGCTGAACCAGATCCGCACCGGCATCGGCCTTGGCATTCCCGTCACGGGCAAGACGTCGATCGAAGCGGGCTACCTCAATCAGGCGGTGCTACCCGGCGACACCCGCTTCAATCACGTCCTTGCAGTGAATCTGGTGACTGGATGGTGATCGGCGGCTGACCGGCCGTCAGTGCGTCACGGCCACCTTGGCGCCAGGTTGCCCCATTGCCTGCAACACCATCCCAAGCAGTGTCGCCAACGCCTTGTCGGCCGAGGCGTCGGCCGCAGTCAGATAATATTCCGAAGTCGCCAGCGCGCGGAACTGTTCGGGTGCCCGCGCACGGTTGTCGGCGTCCAGATTCTCGCGCACGTCGGTGAAGGTGGTCGAAAGGTTGCGATCGCCATAGATCTGCGCCTTATCCCAGCGGACATTTGGGTCGCCGACTTCCACCTTCGGCCGCCTGATGGTCAGCGTCGCGCTGTCGGGGTTCCATTGCAGATCGTTCGGTTTCAGCACGGACAGATCCACCGAATAATCCACCTGCGCATCGACGATCACGGTCTGCCGCGTCGTCTGCAAGGGGATGGTCGCGACCGTGGTGGTCCGCGCGGAATGGATCGGGGCGGCCAGCAGCGCACGCATCACCACAAGACGGCTCTGCTGTTGCAGCGATTTCAGCAACACGCCCCCCACGTCTGCCGGCGCCGTGCAAAAGCCTATGCGGTGGCAGGCATCCTGCGCCCATTGCGGAGTCCATTCCGGCTTCCACCGCGCACCGGCCAGCAGCACCAGCGCGATGACGATTCCCCATTTCACCAGCGACTTCAGCATTTCAGCCACCCCTCCCGGTTTCGGCGCACCAGTCCGCGCGCTTCCATGTCGATCAGGTGCGCCTGCACGCTGCGCTCGGCGGCCGGCCAGAGCCGCCGGTCGACCGGCGCATACATCTGTTCGACCATCAGCGGAACAAGACCGACCCCTTCGCCCAGCAGCTTCATGATCTGCCCCTCGCGCTGGCGGCGATGCGCGATCAGCCCACGCACGAAACGATGCGGCTCGTCGATCGCAGGGCCGTGCGTCGGCAGGTAGCGCCGGTCGGCACGATCGAGAAGCAGCGCCAGCGAGCGCATATAGGCCGCCATGTCACCGTCGGGCGGGGCCACCACCGTCGTCGACCAGCCCATTACATGATCGCCGGAAAACAGGGTCGCTTCCTCCTCCAGCGCGAAGCACAGGTGGTTCGAGGTGTGCCCCGGCGTATGCACGGCGCGAAGCGTCCAGTCGGGGCCTGACACGCTGTCGCCGTCGGCCAGCACCCGATCGGGCGCATAGCTTGCGTCGAAGCCCGCATCGGCGCGCGGGCCGCCATCGGCCAGCACCAGCGGCGCACAACCCGCGATCACGCCGCCGACCAGTGCCGCCAGCGGCGCCGCGCCGGGCGAATGGTCCATGTGGGTGTGGGTTATCAGATGGTGGCTTACGGTTTCGCCGGCGACCGCTTGTGCAACCGCATCCAGATGGTCGCTGTCGGCAGGGCCGGGATCGATGATCGCCACCGTGCCGGTGCCGACGATATAGGTGCCGGTGCCGGTGAAGGTGAACGGCGACGGATTGCGCGCCAGCACCCGGCGCACCAGCGGCGACAGCCGTTCCACCCGGCCATAGGGCGCTTCGTCGATCAGCCTTGCATGCTCGTCGTTCACGCTGCCAGCCTTACCGGCAGCATGGCCCGGTGCCAAGCGCCGCAGCAGGCGTTCGGCTGCCATGCGACCGCTGCGCTTGCCATCGGCGTTGCAGTCGGGCACCGGGCGGCAAACTCCCACCCAGGACATTCGCATGACCGATTCCCTTCCCGTCCGCAGGGCGCTGCTTTCCGTATCCGACAAGACCGGCCTCGTGGATTTCGCCCGCGCGCTTGCGGCGCATGGCGCTGAACTGCTGTCGACGGGCGGCACGGCGAAAGCGCTGCGCGATGCCGGCCTCGCAGTCACCGACGTTTCAGACCATACGGGCTTTCCCGAAATGATGGATGGCCGGGTGAAAACCCTGCACCCCAAGGTGCATGGCGGCCTGCTGGCGCTGCGCGACAACGCCGATCATCAGGCGGCTGCCGCCGCGCACGGCATCGCGCCGATCGACATGGTAGTGATCAACCTCTACCCGTTCGAGGCAACCGTCGCCAAGGGCGCGCCCCGGCCCGACATCATCGAAAACATCGACATCGGCGGCCCGTCGATGGTGCGCTCGGCCGCCAAGAACCATGGCTTCGTCGCCTGTGTGACCGAC
>NZ_DBNHFX010000084.1:0-5371 GCF_057137845.1 Sandaracinobacteroides sp.
AGATAGGCCTCGACGCTGTCGAACCCCAGAAGCTTCGAGAAATAGGCGTTCTGCATGGCGCCAAGGCCGGTCGTCACATGGTTCGGGCAGACGGCGTTCACGGTGATGCCGTGCGCGCCAAGTTCGATGGCCGACGCCCGCGTCAGCCCCACCATGCCATGCTTCGAGCTGACATAGGCGGGCAGATGCGGAAAGCCGGATTTCGCTGCCTGGCTGGCGATATTGATGATGCGCCCGCCGCGCCCGGCGGCGATCATCGCCCGCGCCGCCGCCTGCGTGCCGTAAAAGGCACCCGACAGGTTCACCGCGATCACCTTCGCCCAGTCGGCGGGGTCCACGTCCAGCAACGGCTTCATCATGAAGCCGATCCCGGCATTGTTGACGAACACGTCCAGCCGCCCGAACCGGCTGACCGTCGACGCCACCAGCGCATCGACGGCGGCCGCATCGCTGACGTCGCAGGCAAGTGTTTCCACCGCCACCCCGCGCGCGCGCAGATCCTCGGCGACAGCCTGCGCCTCGGCGTCGATCACCACGTCGGACACCACGCAGTCGGCGCCCTCGTCGGCGAAGCGTTGCAGGATCGCCTGCCCCAGCCCGCGCTGCCGCCCGGACCCGGTAACGACGACCACCTTGCCGGCAAATCGCCCCATCACAGTGTTTCCCTCGTGATGGGCCATCACAGTATTTCCGTCGTGATGGGCCATCACAGTGTTTCAGTCGTGATGAACAGCGGGTTGTCGGCAAAGGCGCGGAATTCGGCCGCAACCTTCTGAATCGAATCCGAGGCGACATCCGCGCCGAACGCCGCCATGTCGGCCACGTCGATCACCTCGGCATAGGCATAGGGCGGCCGTTCCTCGGCGCCCAGCAGCCCGGTCAGCCGATAGACCTGAAAATCAGCAACCGATCCCAGCGCCCTGACGCCCGGAATGTCGGCCGATTTCGCCCAGCGTTCATAGGCTGCCGCATCGGTGCCCGGCAGCAGGTTGAACAGCACGATGATCCGCATATTTTCCCCTTTGTTTTATGTTCAGTGCAACGGCGGCGGCACATAGGCGCCAAGCGACGCATCGATCCTTGCAGCCAGCCGGAACAGCGCCGCCTCGCTTCCGGGCGCGCCCACCAGTTGCACCGCAACCGGCATGCCGTCCCTGTCGCGGCCCGAAGGCAGCACCAGCGACGGCAGCCCGCCGACATTGGCAAGTCCGGTCAGGTCGGCCTGATTCATCGGCGCATCGCCGCCCTGCCGGAAAGCCGGCTGCGGCGCTGCCGGCATCAGCACGGCGCTGCCGGGCTGCACCCCTTCGCGAAGCGTCGCGCGGGTGCGGGCCAGAATGGCGGCGTCGGCCGCAAGCCGCTCGGGGCTGCGGGCCAGCGCGTGGTCCAGCAACGCATGAAGTTCCGGCGAAATGCGCGCTGCATGGCGCTTCCGGTCGTCGCCCAGATGCCCCGCCATCTCGCGGACGGCCAGCATCAGCGCCGCGCTGCGAATGGCTTTCGCCGGGTCTTCCAAAGCCAGCGGCGCACAAGGCATGGCGGCAATGATATTGAACGCCGCCTGATAGCCCGCCAGCACCGCAAGTTCGCAATCAACGCCGCCCAGATCGTCCAGCAGCAGGATGCGCTCGATCGGTGCCGCGTCCGGCAGATCCATCAGCACGGCGGTCACCGCACGCAGGTCATCCAGCGAACGCGCCAGCGGGCCGATCGCATCCAGTTCGGCGCAAAGCGGCGCCAGCCCGGCGGTTGCGATTGCGCCGTTGCCGGGCTTCAACCCATAGACGCCATTATAGGCAGCCGGAATCCGCACCGAGCCCAGGGTATCGGTGCCAAGCGCCGCCACGCAGAACCCGGCGGCGACGGCCGCACCACTCCCGCCCGAGGAACCGCCCGGCGTGCGGCCGCCGTCGGCCTCCAGACCGTGCGGATTCAGCGCGCGGCCAAACCAGCGGTTGTCGGTCGTCGCACCAAGCGCCGCTTCCTGCATGTTCAAGGTGCCAAGCACCACCGCGCCTGCCGCCCGCAAGCGGCGAACGGCGTCGGCGTCTTCGGCCGCCACGCGGTCGCGGTAAAGCTCCATGCCGGCGTCCCACGGCAGCCCGGCTACGGCGATGTTCGACTTCACCGCCACCGGCACGCCTTCCAGCGGCCGCGGATCGCCCGCCCGGATGCGCTGGTCGCTTTCCAGCGCCGCCCGCCGCGCGCCCTCGCGGTCCTGCGCGATGAAGGCTTTCAGTCGCGCATCCAGCGCGTCGATCAGGGCGAACCTGTCGGCCAGATAGGTCGACGGGCTGCCCTCGCCCCGGCGCCAGGCAGCATGCAGTGCTGCAATGTCCATGTCTGTGGTCACAGTCCCCGCTCGTCGATCAGCCGGATCGGCTTCTGCCGGATATCGATCTGCGTGTCAGCCGCAGTTGCGCCTGGCGGCACCAGTTCGATCTCTACCTCGACGCCCAGCCCCTGCCGCAGCATCGCGCCAAGCTGCGCGCGGTCGGTGCCGCCACGGCTTTCCAGCGTCACGGTCATGTCGTCGCGCTGGCTTATGGGATCGCGCCGCAGATGGCAGACATATTCGCCGGTCAGGTCGGGGCGGTTTTCGATCAGCGCGCCGATCGCATGCGGGAACAGGTTGATGCCACGCAGCTTGACCATGTTGTCGCTGCGGCCCTTGAAGCCGGCGATGCGGCGGAACACCATGCCGGTATCGTTCACGCCCGACAGTTCGTGTGTGATGTCGTGCGTGTTGAAGCGGATGCAGGGCGCAACGTCGTCCTTGAACAGGCAGGTCACCACCATGTCGCCGGTTTCGCCGGTCTGCACGGGCAGGCCGCTGTCGACGTCCAGCAGTTCCAGATACTGCGCGTCTTCCCACACATAAAGGCCGTTGCGTTCCGGGCCTTCGCCGGCGATGGTGCCGGTGTCGCCGACACCATACCAGTCATAGGCCTTGGCGCCGTGCCATGCGGCCTCGGTCGAGGCGCGGTCCTCGGTGCCCAGATGGCCGATGATCATCCGCAGCTTGATGCGGTCGAACAGGCCGGCGGCCTCGGCGACTTCGGCCAGCTTGCGGATATAATCGACGAAGCCCACCATCACCGTCACGCCGAAGTCGGCCATCAGGTTCACCTGCGCCGCCGAACGGGTTTCAACCCCGGTTCCGGCCGACAGGAACACCGAATTGGTGAAGTGGGTGACGGCTTCGCGGATGTAATGGCCACCGTTGATCATGCCGTGCCCATAGACCGACTGCACGATGTCGCGCGGTTCCAGGCCCTGCCAGCGATACATGCGCCCCACCAGCAGGTTGCACACCTCGCGCCCTTTCGGCCCGAACAAAAGCGCCTGCGGCCGGCCGGTGGTGCCGCTGGTGGTGTGAAACACCACGGGCGAGCGGTCAGGCCCGGCGCCCATGCCGTGGAAATCGCCAAAGGGCGGATGTTCGGCGATCGAGGCCATCAGGTCCGACTTGTCATAGACCGGCAGCCTGGTGATGTCGTCGAGGCTGCGGATGTCGCCTGCCTCGATGCCCTTCGCACCCCACAAACGCTGATAGAACGGGATTTCCCAGCCGCGCTGCATGAGGCGCGCGAACTGTCGTTCCTGCACGGCGCGCAGTTCGTCGCGGCTCATCGCCGTATAGCGGGCAACGAATGCATCGCCGACCGGATAGTCGTTCAGCATGGCTTTCGCGTCGAAGGCTTCGAAATAACTCGGGAAACTCATGTCGGCTCCGTGAAATACTGCAAGGGTGCTTCGAACAGGCGCGGGTCGTGCCCGGCGGGGGCCAGTTCCCGTGCGAGCTGGCGTTTGGCGGCGGCCTGTTCCGCGGTCAGCGGCACCTGCGGGCTGCCGGGCGTGTGCGCCACCAGGTGCGCCACGCCATCCAGCACCACCGTCTGCGGGAACAGGGCATTCAGGTCGGGGTTGTCATCGACGACAACCGCCACGCGGCTGGCGCGGGCCAGCACGTCGGGGTCGTCGAATGTGGCGCGGTCGAAGCGGCGCGGATCGATGCGGCCATCCTGCTGCATCAGCGCCACCAACAGCGGCAGGCAGAGGCGCGCATAGGCAGGGGTCATCCCCTCGACCAGCGGCCGCCCCACCAGCCGCGCGATCAGCGGCGGCACCCGCGCCTCCACCACCTGCGCCTCGCGGTGGGCGGCCACCGTCATCAGCACGGCATGGCTCGCGCGGCCGCTGGGGAAAGGCTTGGTGCTGACTTCGCCGATCCGCCAGACGTTGCCCAGATCGCGGATCGCGGGCGCCAGTTCGCCCTGGTCGAACAGCTTCAGATACCCGAACGGCCCTTCCAGCGCATCGTGCGGCCCGGTCAGCCCGGCGGCCACCAGATCGACAGCCGTTACCGCCGCGCGCGCCGCATTCGCCACCTGCAGCGGCAACGCGATCGAGCCTTCGACATGCGCCTGCATGGTGCCCGCACAGAAGGACACCGCCAGCCCCAGCACATCGGCGGCGGCAGCGCGGCCCAGCCCGGCGATCCGCGCCGCAGCAAGCGCTGCCCCCACCAGCCCCGCCGTCGCCGGGCGGAAAAAGGTCAGCGGCGTGTCTGCGGCGATGCCAAGCGCGCTTGCCACTTCAACCCCGACGGCAAGCGCCGCCAGCGCCTCTTCGGGGTCGGCGTCGCCCATCCGGTCGATGGTGGCGCCCAGCGCCGCCGTCACCACCGAAAGCGCATGCACGACCGCCGGTTCATGCACGCTGTCCCACTCGAGGCAGTGGATATGAAAGCCGTTCACAAAGGCTGCGCCGGCGGCGGGCAACCGGCCCGACAGGCCGATCTGCCGCGCATCGGCGCCGCTGCCCCACCGGGCGGCGGCCGCCCGCACGCCCGCAGCGCCGGGCGCCGTCGCCCCGGCGGCCCCCACCGCCAGCGTGTCGGCCAGCAGCCGCAGGCTGTCCGCCCGGACGCCTGCGGCAAGCCGGTGCGGCGCGCAGGCGAAATCCAGAAGCAGGGCGGTCGCGCTCATAGCCACTGCTCCAGCAGCGCGATCACTGCGGCCGGGTCATCGCCACCCAGCGCCACTTCGGCTGCTGCCGCCGCCGCGTCGGCACCGATGCCGCCCCAATCCATCAGCGCCCGCGCCTTCGCCACCACGCCATCGGCGGCAAGCGGGCGCTCCGGGTCGCCCAGCGTATCGGTGATCGAAACCGTTTGCCCGCCCGCACTTACCCTTGCGCCGAAATGCGCCGGATAGGCGGCGGTGATGCCCGCATCCCCGGTCACGCGAACCTTTGCGCGCAACGGCGCCAGCCGGGCGATCGCATCCGGCTCGAAGTCGGCAAGCGCCGGTTCGCCCTTGGCGATCACCACCGCAACGGCGTGCTGCAACGAGAATTTTGCTTCGTG
>NZ_DBNHFX010000085.1:0-25503 GCF_057137845.1 Sandaracinobacteroides sp.
AGCAGCGCCGCCATCTCGGGTTGCAGGCCGATCGTCGTTGCCGCGCGCGCGCTGAAGCTGACGGTCAGAGGCCGGTCGGCCTGCGCCCGTTGCACGCGCCCCTCGGCTTGCAGGCCGTTGGCGCCCACCGGGCCATTGGCGCCCGCCATGCGAAGCGTTGCGGCAGCAGCCGACCAGCGGATATCGGGGTCGGCGATCGGGCCATCGGCCAGAACGGTTGCCGAAAGCCCGCTTCCGGTCATGTCGCCGGGCAGGGCGCGCGAATCGAGAATGACGACATCCACCCGCGCGCCCGCGACTTCGTTTTCCGTGGTATCGAGAAATCCGCCGCCCTTCACCGAAAGCGCGGGCGTCTGGGCGGTGAAGCGCAAGTCGAAGCTGCCGTTCGGGCGGGAGGCTGCCGCATCGATCGTCACTTCCGGTTCGACGAGGGCGCGCCAGCTTTCCGGCACCAGCGGCGACGGACGGACTGTGCCCGAAGCGCCGAAATGCCCGTCGTTGGCGCTGAGCGACAGCGCGACGACGCGGTTTGCGTCTTTGCCTTCACCGACATCGGCGTTCAGATGGCCGCGCCAGCGCCGCCAGCTTCCCTGGCCGTTGGCGTCGATCGCCACCGGCTTCGCTACGCCGGTCAGGCCAGCCAGAATGCCGGTCGCCGGGGCGCGCAGATCGGTGCGCAGGGCAAAACGGTCGCGGTCAGGCTCGGCGTCGAGCAGCAGCAGCAGCCTGTCGCCGCTGGTTGCCCACGCCTGTGTATCGAGGAGCAGACGGCCCGAGCGGATGTCGGCGCGCCCCGTGGCGGCCAGCGTTTCCTCGCGGCCGGCGACGGGCTTTTCCAGCACGAAATGGGGAAAATCGAACCGGCCGATGCGGATGTCGATGTCGGGAAGGATCGGTTCCTTTGGGTTGCGCGGGTTGATGCGCCATTGCCTCAGCATCCGCATTTCCGGCACCATCAGGCGGTTGACGCTGACGGCGCCGCCGACCAGCGTGAACGGTTCCCAGTCGACCTCGGTAACGGGGATAACGGCCAGCGGGCCATCGAGATCGTGGACTACGACATCGACCATCTGGAAGCGCGAAAACAGCGAACCGTCGATCCGGCCAACCTTGAAGCGCAACCCGCTTTCGGGTTCGAGGCCGGAGATCTGCCGGGCGACGAACGCGCGGCCCGGCACGGTTTCCGCAAGCCACCACAGGCCTGCGGGCACAGCAAGTGCCGACAGCACCACCAGTGTGGCAAGGAGCGAAAGCAGCCAGCGCCCCCAGCCCCACCGTGGCGCACCGGCAAACACGGCGCCCGCGTCGGCATCCTGCGGCTGGCTGGGCTGGTCCGGCATCAGAACGCCTGCCCGATCGAAATGTAGATTGCGACCTTCGGGTCAAACGGGCGGCGGTTGATCGCGCGCGCGACATCGAAACGGATCGGGCCGAAACTGGTGAAATAACGCCCGCCGACGCCCGCCCCGAACCGGGTGCCGTGCAGGCTGGGGATCGTGCTTGCGTTCACCGACGCTGCATCGACGAAGGCGACCACGCCGAAATCACCGAAGCGATACCGCCCCTCGATGCTGCCTTCCAGCAGGCTGCGGCCGCCGAACGGTTCCGTGCCAGAGCTTTCGATCCCCACGCTCTGGTATTCGAATCCGCGCACCGAGCCGCCGCCGCCTGCATAGAGACGGCGTGTCGGGGCGACGCTGTCGAGCGGCGCGCCGATGATCGAGCCTGCGCGCACACGCCCGGCCAGCACGAAATCGTCGCGCAGGCGCTGGTAGGCGCTGCCGCCCAGGAACAGCCGGCCATAGGCGTCAACCTTGCCCCCCTCGCGGGAGATTTCGGGGCTGACTTCGAGTTTGACACGAAAGCCCTCGGTCGGGTCGAGGAGGTCGTCGGAGCGGTCGTAGGCGAGCATCGCCGGAAGCGACACGAACAGGAAGCTGCGGCTCGGCCCTGTCGGGATGGCGTCGGTCGGCCGAAGCAGGCGTGCCCATTCCTTCGATGCGCCGATGGTGAACCCGACAGACCAGGTCCAGCGTTTCTGCCAGATCGGCGTCGACTGCCGCGCCAGTTCGGCACTGAAGTCGATCGTCTGCGCATGATAGGCGAGCGGCGTGAGGTTGGCGATCTCGGCGCTGAGCGCGAGCGTCCGGTCGCGCATGCGCCAGTTGCCAAGCGACAGGCCGGCCGCCAGCCGCTGTTCCTGTGTGCCCAGCACCGCGCGCGCCGTGACCGTGCCTTCCGGCTGGACGAGATTGCGGTGCCGCCACGAGGCTTCGGCCCGCACGCCCTCGCGGCTGGAATACCCCAGTTGCCCGACCAGCAGCCGTTCCGGCCCGCGATTGCCGACGATGCGGATTTCGGTGACGGCGCGGCCGTCCGGTTCGCGCAGGCCGCTGTCGACTGCGCTGACCGTCACGCCGCCGAACTGCTGCGTGGCGATCAGCGCCCGCCTGAGATCGTCGACCATCCTGACATCATAGGGCTGGCCGGGGCTGAAGCGTGCAATCACCTTTGCATGGTCTTCGCCGAACGGCTGATAGCCCGACATGCGGATCGGCCCGAACACACCGGCTGCACCGATATCGCCCGTAAGCATGTAGGTGCCGGTCGGCGCGGTCTGGGAAAGCACCACGTCGCGTGCGCCGATTTCCGCGAACGGGTAGCCCTGTTCCTGCAACCGGCGCAGCAGCGCGCCCTCGGATTCCTCGACGGCGATGGCGCGGATCGGATCCCCGACGACGAGGCCGAACCCTTCGGCAAGCACAGACTTGTCGTCGGGGATCAGGTCAAGGGTGATCCGGCTCCAGTGATAGCGTTCGCTCGGTTCAGCCAGCAGCCGCACATTGATCAGGCCGGCATCGTCGGCGGTGAACGACGAATCGACCGTGCCGGAATACCAGCCTTCCGAGCGCAGCAGCCGCTGGACCAGTTGCTTGTCGGCGTTGGTGCGCGATGCGATCTGGGCAGCGGTTGCCGGCTGCCGTTCGCCGCGCACCAGTTGCGAGTTGCGCCGGAAATCACCCATGAGGCCAGCATTGTCGAGGCCGTCGACGTGGACCCGGTATCGCTGCCCTTCTTCGGCCTGCTCTGTGAACTTGAAGCTGGTGTCGGGCGTCAGGTCGAAGGCGTCGAGCGCCGGGAACGGCGCCAGCAGCGCCGGATCCGGCGGCGCTAGCGGCGGGATTTCAAATGGTTCGCCAAAATCGACGGGTGGCAGGGTGGTTTCCGTCGGGATTTCGGGCAGCGGCGCGAACAGGTCGGCGGCGGCAGGGGGGATGGCCTTTGCCTGTTGTGCATAGACGGCGACAGCCTGGCCCCCCATCAGCAGGGTGGTGAACAGCGAGCAGGCAAGACGCGAGGGGCAAAGCGACACGATCGCACAAAGCCCGGTTGCGTGCCGCTTGGCAAGCGAAAGCCGCCGTTGCCCTGCTGCGGTTTGGCCCCTAGTGGGTGCGCACTGTTCACACCACAAGGACGATACCCCGTGCCCGACAATCTGAAGATGACACTGGAAAACGGCGAAGTGGTCATCCGCCTACGCCCCGATCTTGCCCCCGGCCATGTGGCCCGCATGGTCGAGCTGGCTGACGGCGGCTTCTACGATGGAATCGTGTTCCACCGCGTGATCCCCGTCTTCATGGCGCAGGGCGGCTGCCCGCAGGGCCGTGGCACCGGCGGATCGAAACTGCCCGACCTGAAGGCTGAGTTTTCCGCCGAGCCGCATGTGCGCGGGGTCTGCTCGATGGCGCGCACATCGAATCCGGACAGCGCCAACAGCCAGTTCTTCATCTGCTTCGACGATGCCCGCTTCCTCGACCGGCAATACACGGTCTGGGGTGAGGTGACGGAAGGCATGGAGCACATCGACGCGCTGCCCAAGGGCGAGCCGCCGCGCGCGCCGGGGAAGATCGTCTCGCTGCGGAGCTTCTGAGACTGGCCGCCGTTACCGGAACGGCGGCTCGTCGAAGGCGCGAAGCTTGCGACTGTGGACACGGCCGCCCTCGTTGCGCAGCAGCGCAACGGCGGCAATGCCGATCTGCAGATGTTCCGAGATCGCGCCTTCGTAAAAGCGATTGGCCTGCCCCGGCAGTTTGATCTCGCCGTGGAGGGGTTTGTCGGAGACGCAGAGCAGCGTGCCATAGGGCACCCGGAACCGGTAGCCCTGCGCGGCGATCGTCGCCGACTCCATGTCGACGGCGACGGCCCTGCTCTGGTTGAAGCGGCGCGCCGTCAGGCCGAAGCGCAGTTCCCAGTTGCGATCGTCGGTCGTCACTACGGTGCCGGTGCGCAGCCGTGTTTTCAGTGCTTCGCCATCGAGACCGGTGACGGCGCGGGCGGCGCGATCCAGTGCCTGCTGCACTTCGGCAATCGCCGGAATCGGGATTTCCGGCGGCAGCACGTCGTCGAGGACATGGTCGTCGCGTAAATAGGCGTGGGCCAGCACATAATCGCCGATCGACTGGCTTGGCCGCAGGCCGCCGCAGTGGCCGATCATCAGCCATGCCTGCGGCCTGAGGACGGCCAGATGGTCGGTGATGGTTTTTGCGTTCGCCGGCCCGACACCGATGTTGACGAGCGTGATGCCTTCGCCTCCGGGCGCCATCAGGTGCCACGCCGGCATCTGGTGCCGGCGCCAGCTTCCATCGCCTTGCGCCGCGTCGGCGGTGGCGTGCGCTGCATCGAGCAGCGCACCGCCGGGGCAGCTCAGGCCGGTGTAATGCCCGGCGCGCAGTTCATCGCAGGCCCAGCGGATGAATTCATCGACGTAGCGGTGATAGTTGGTGAACAGCACATGGTTTTGCGTGTGGTGCGCCGGTGTGCCGGTGTAGTGCTTCAGCCGCGCAAGCGAAAAATCGGTGCGCGGGCCGTCGAACAGCCCTAGCGGCCGGGCCTCGCCGGGCGGGTCCACCCACAGGCCGTCCGGCAGTTCGTCGCCGATGTGGCGCAGCTCGGTCGTCGGGAAATGGCGGGAGAGTTCCCTGGCCGCCGTTGCGTCGAGTTCGAGACCGGCGCCATCCAGCACATAAGGAAAGGCGATTTCCACCGACGACAGCCCCACTTCGAAGCGTGGGGCATAATCACGTTGCAGCAGTTCCATCTGCTCGGCGAGGTAGCGGCGGAAATGCCCCGGCTGGGTGACGGTGAGGGCATATTCTCCGGGCTGGACGAGGCGGGCGTAGGCGCGGCTGAGGCGTGGCGCGGGCGCCTGCGGATGATAGGAGAGGCGCAGCTCCGGATAGGCGAACAGCCCGCCCGACCGTTCGGCCTGCGTCGGCGGTGCGCCGCCGGCCAGATACTGTGTCAGCCTCGTCCGCAGGTTCCCGACCGAGCGGTCATACAGGCGGCAAAGTTCGTCGATGATGGCGTCTGGATCGACGCTGATGACAGGCGGGACGTTCATTGCCCCGGTTCATGCCACGCTTTGATGACGGTTTCGAGACCTGCCGGCGCGTTGTGCCGTTACCGGCCCTGCATGTTGGCATGGCCGGGCGGCAGCCGCAATTCGAGGTCGTCCAGCGCCGCCGTCAGCTCGATCTGGCACGACAGCCGCGAAGTCGGGCCGACATGGGGGGTGAAGTCCAGCATGTCTTCCTCGTGCGGGCCGGGGGCGGGTAGTTTCGCCAGATCGGCTTCGGCAACCAGTACATGGCAGGTCGAGCAGGCCATTGCGCCCTCGCAGGTGCCCTCGAGCGGCAGTCCGAGCGCCTGGCATACCGCGAGCAGCGTCTGGCCGGGGGCGGCGTCGGTTTCGGCGACCAGCGCGCCATCGGAATTCAGGATGCGAAGGTGGGTCATGGCTGTGCGGTGAATTTCCTGACGGCCGCGCATAGCTGGTTCAGTGCGTCTTCGAGCATGGCGGCTGACATGCTGTCGTTCCATCCAAGACGCAAGGTCTGGCGAACCTGATCGGGCGGAACGCCAAGCGCCGCCAGCACATGGCTTGGCCGGCCCGACCCTGACGAACAGGCCGATCCCGACCCGAGCGCCAGCCCCGGCAGCGCCGACATGAGCCGGTTCGCATCGACGCCGGGAAAGCGGACCGACAGGTTGCCGGGCCAGCGGTCAGGCCCCGCAGGCGCCGGGCCGTTCACCCGGTGGCCGACGCCCGCCAGCACCCCCAGCGCCACCGCCATCAACTGTTCCGCGTGTCTGCGCGTTGCATCCGGGCGGACGGCGGCCGCTGCCGCGCCGAAGCCTGCGGCAAGCGCCGGGGCCTGCGTGCCGGAACGCACGCCGCCTTCCTGACCGCCGCCATCCAGCAACGGCGCCAGCCGCACGCCCTGCCCGACGACCAGCGCGCCGATGCCCTTTGGCCCGCCGATCTTGTGCCCCGACAGCGACACCAGATCGGCGCCCGAACCATCGATCGCCAGCTTGCCGAAGGCTTGCGCCGCATCAGTGTGGAACAGTGCGCCATGCGTGTGCGCCAGCCTTGCCATGGCCTCGATCGGCCAGATGCTGCCGACTTCGTTGTTGACCCACATCGCCGACACCAGCGCGACGCCCCCCGCCGCCAGCGCCTGCTGATAGGCACCAAGGTCGGGCATGCCATCGGGAAGCACCGGCAGGAACGTGACCGGATGGCCCAGCCGTTCGAGGTGGCGGGCCGCCTGCAGGACGCAGGAATGTTCCGTCGCGAAGGTGACGAGGCGGTTGGACTGGCTCTCGTGCGCGCATTCCATCACGCCTTTCAGCGCGAGATTGTTCGATTCGGTTGCGCCCGAAGTGAAGATCAGTTGCCCGGGAGTTGCGCCGGCGAGCACTGCCACCTGCGCGCGCGCTGCATCGAGCGCCGCCTTCGCCAGCCTGCCGCCCCGATGCATGCTGTGCGGGTTCCAGTGCCGCCCGTGCAGATAGGGAAGCATGGCGGCAAGCGCCTCGGGACGCAGCGGGCTGGTCGCCTGCGCGTCGAGGTCGATCGGCTCAGCGGCCATCGGCTGCCCGGCGGGCGATCGGCGTCCATGCATCAAGGAAGCGGTCGATGTCGGCCTCGGTCGTGGCCCAGCCTGTCGAGACGCGCAGCGACTGCGATGCTGCGTCAGCAAGGCCCATGGCTTCGAGGGTCGGCGAGGATCTCAGCGTTCCGGACGAACAGGCAGACCCCTGGCTGACGGCGATTCCCGCCATGTCGAGCTGCATGAGCTGCGTCGAGGCGGCGACGCCCGGCAAATGCAGGCTGCTGATGGTGGGCAGGCGTGGCGCACCGGCGCCGTTCACCTGCGCGCCAGCCGCGCGGGCCGCACTTTCCAGACGTTGTTGCAGGCTGGTCGCGCGGTCGTTGAAGTCGTCGTGCCACAGCTCGATCGCGGCTGCCCAGCCAACTGCGCCCAGCAGATTTTCGGTGCCGCCGCGCCAGCCCTGTTCCTGCCCGCCACCGCGTTGCGTTGCGTGAAACCCGTCCTTGCAGCGGACGACGAGCGCGCCGATCCCCGCCGGGCCACCCAGCTTGTGGCCGGAAACGGCGATGAAGTCGGCGGGCGGCAGCGCCAGCTTGCCCGCCGACTGCACGCAATCCGCAACCAGCCTTGCGCCAGCGGCATGGACCGTCTGCGCGATTGCCGACAGATCCTGGACGACGCCGGTTTCGTTGTTGGCGTGCTGGATCGCGACGAGCGCGCCCGAAGGGATTTCGGCAAGCACGATCCGCCCGTCGCCATCGACCGGGACGATCGTTGCATCGGGAGCAGCCGCAAGCACGGCCGGATGTTCGGTTGCGCCGACGAGCCTTGCCGATGCCTCGGCGCCGTTCAGCGCCAGCGACAGCGCTTCGGTGCCGCCGCTGGTGAAGATCAGCGCATCGGCTGGAACGCGCAGAAACGACGCGATGCTTTCGCGCGCGGCGTTCAGCGCCCGGCGGGCGGCGCGCCCCGGCCCGTGTACCGAGGATGGGTTCGCCCACACCCCCGACTCGAGGCGTTTCGCCGCATCCTCGATCGCCCGCCGGGCGGCGGGGTGCAGCGGCGCGGTTGCCGCCCAGTCGAGATAGGCACGAGGAGTCTGGGCAGGAGGCTTCATGATGCTTGCAATTTTCTATCGCGGCTTCCTATAGACCGGCAATCCCCGGATGCCACGGCCAGCGCGGGAATTTCGCCCCGAACCTGCCCGATGGCGCCGCTGCGCTGACTCGAATGTAAGGAACTTTCGTGCCGGAAGTGATTTTTGCCGGGCCAGAAGGACGGCTTCAGGGACGCTACCAGCCGGCCGGCAAGCCGCGCCCGCCGATCGCCATCGTGCTGCATCCGCACCCGCAATCGGGCGGCACCATGAACAATCCGATCACGCTTGCGCTCTATCAGATGTTCGCCAAGCGCGGATTTGCGACGCTCAGGTTCAATTTCCGTGGCGTCGGGCGCTCGGAAGGCACGTTCGACAATGGCGTCGGCGAATTGTCGGATGCGGCCTCGGCGCTGGACTGGCTGCAGCAGATCAACCCCGAATCGTCGGGCACATGGGTGGCGGGCTACAGCTTTGGCGCACTGATCGGCATGCAGTTGCTGATGCGGCGCCCCGAGGTGCGGGGCTTCATCTCGATCGCACCGCCGGCAAATCTTTATGATTTCGGTTTCCTCGCACCCTGCCCGTCCAGCGGCATCATCGTGCAGGGCACCGCCGACGAAGTGGTGACGGAACCTGCTGTCCAGAAGCTGGTCGACAAGCTGAAAACGCAGAAACACATCACCATCGACTATGAGAAGGTCGAGGGAGCCAACCACTTCTTCGCCCAGGAAATGGACGAGATGATGGGCCGCGTGGAAACCTATCTCGACCGGCGGCTGATGAGCGGCAAGTAGCGCGAAGGCCCGGTGCGACCCGCTCTGGCACATCAGACTGGCTAAGACCTCCTAGTCCCACCCCACCGGGAGAAATGCCATGAACGATGCGACGATCGCGCCGGCTACGACCGGCACCGGAATGCTGATCCGCGCCTTTGCCTTTGCCGCCGAAAAGCACCGGCACCAGCGCCGCAAGGATGCGGAAAGTTCGCCCTACATCAACCATCCGATCGCACTCGCCGATGTGCTGGCGAACGAGGGTGGAATCGACGATCCGGTCACCCTTTGCGCCGCAATCCTGCACGACACAATCGAGGACACGCAGACCACACAAGCGGAACTTGCCATGCATTTCGGCGCTGAAGTCGCCGCGATCGTCGCCGAAGTGACCGACGACAAGGCGCTGCCCAAGCCCGAGCGAAAAAGATTGCAGGTGGTGCGGGCAGCCAACGCCTCTGCGCACGCGAAGCTGGTGAAGCTGGCCGACAAGATCTGCAACCTGCGCGACCTTGCCTCCAGCCCGCCGTCCGACTGGCCCGAGCAGCGGCGGCAGGCCTATTTCGACTGGGCCGCCGAGGTGGTCGCCGGTGTGCGAGGGACGCATCCGGGGCTGGAAAGCGCGTTCGACCAGGCTTTGGCTGCCCGCACCCAGTGCCGGACCAGTCCGGCCTGAATTTTTTCGCGGCAAATGCATTTTTGCCGGGCATTTCACGCTGACTTCACGCTCGGCTTGCGGGGGTTGCTGCATCTGTTTCCCATCGGACGGCAGGGAGCCACCGATGGAGGAGACAGACGATGATGAAGTTCAGCAACATGGCGCTGATCGCAGCGCTGGCACTCACCCAGTCGGCCATGGTGATGGCGACGGAACCGGCCTTTACCGCCAAGGTCTATTATGGCGACCTCGATCTGACGAGCCAGGACGGTCAGGCGACGCTCGACCACCGGCTGAAGATGGCCGCACGGCACGTGTGCAGCTATGAGGCGGGTATAGCTGAGGCTGTGTGCCAGAAGCGCACCTATGCCGCAGCCGAAGTCACGCGGCATCAGATCGTGGCGGCCGCCGTCTCGTCGAAGCAACAACTGGCTTCACGGTGAGGCGGGGCAGGTCTTCCGGCCGGAGCTTCCGGCCGGAAGATCGCCGCTTTTCAAATACCGGGTGAATAAATGGGCGTGAAAGCGCCCATGATTTGTTGTATAGGCGGTGCCGCTTCGGGAGGGCGTCATGACAGACACAACCACTGGCGGGCCAAAATATTTCCTGACTGAAATACCTGACCCTGCAACACCTGGAAAAATCATCGGCTACGCGATCAGTGAACGTATAGCTTATGTTGCTTTGGCAGATCGAGGCACCGACCCCGCAAAGCTGGCCATGATTGCAGCAATGGAAACTGCAATGACTGTAGCACGCAGCGGCCATACCATGATGAATAGTTGCGGATTTGCCGGCGAAAACGGGAACACCATTCGCGCCAAGCTCATCAGCATGCTGATCTCGAATCCACCTGACGACAACTGACTGCGGGCGGGTGGATTACCGGGCCGCCACGTCCCTATCGGAGACGGAGGGCCGTGCGCGGGATTTGGCGCGTACAGCAGGTGTGACCCGCCTTGCAGACATCACGGGCTACGATCGCATCGGCATGCCGGTCTGGCAGGCGATCCGGCCGCAATCACGTTCGCTGTCGGTCGGGCTGGGGCGTGGCGCAAGCCGCGCGCAGGCGCGCGTATCGGCGTTGATGGAAACGCTTGAGCTGCATGTCGCCGAGACCGTGACCCCGGATCTGGAGGCCGCGCCAACCACGGCGGAAGTCAGCCAATGGCGACTGGCGGGCGACGGGTGCGTGCAGTGGCTGGAAGGCCGCGACCTGCTGTCCGGACGTCGGGCACGTGCGCCCTACAGACTGGTTTCGATGGACAATCGCCACCCGCGCGGGGCCGGGCCGTCCGCCACATCGACCGGGCTTGCCGGTGGTCCTTCGCTGCGGTTTGCCCGCCGGGCGGCGTTGGCCGAACTCGTCGAGCGGCACGCCATGCACAGGTTCGACGCCGCCCCCCACGCGCTGCGGCGGACATTGCGGTTCGAACCCGCCGCATTCCCCGACAGACGCGTACGCTGGCTGCTGGGGCGGGTGGCGCGGGCCGGATGCGGGGTGTTGGCATTCGACCTTTCATCCTTCGCCGGTGTGCCGGTGGTGGCGGCGATAGTGCTGGATGGCGGCGCGCACGCACTGAACCTGCCGCCGGCGCTTGGCATCTGCTGCCGCGAGAGACCGGCGGATGCGCTGTTCGGGGCACTGTCCGAGGCGGTGCAGGCACGGGCCGGGCTTGTGGCGGGCGCGCGCGACGATCTTTCGCCAGCGCAATATGGCAACTGTAGCGAAGCAGTGATGCTGCTGGCGATCTCCTCTTACTCGGAAGCCTGCACCCTTGTGCCGAAGAATGACGTGCAGGCGGATCCCGAGTCGGCGCTGCTGCAAGGCCTCTCCGGGGCGGGGGCGGCGTGCGTCGTCGAACTGCTGTTGTTCGAACAGCCCGGCCTGTGCTTCGTGAAATTGCTGGCGCCCGGCATTGCCGACTGGGTGCCGGAATGACCGCATTGCTGTTCGCCGGGCCGAGCCTTGCCGGTTGGGATGGCGCATTGCCGGAAGGCATCGATCTACGCCCGCCAGCCGCCGCCGGAGACATCTGGGCCGCCATCCACACGCAACCGCCGCCAACTGCGATCGGGCTGGTGGACGGCGTGTTCGGAATTGCACCTTCGGTCTGGCACAAGGAAATCCTCGACGCGCTGGACCGGGGCATCGCCGTCGTTGGTGCGGCAAGCATCGGCGCACTGCGCGCTGCCGAACTGCACGGGTTCGGCATGATCGGTATCGGCGCGGTGTTCGAAGCCTATTCCGGGGGGCGGCTGCTGCGCGACGACGCGGTGCTGGTTGCCCATGCACCGGCGGCGCTTGGGTATCGGCCGCTGTCGGTTGCGCTCGTCGACTTCGAGGATGCGGTTTGCAGCGCCCCGTTGCCCGCCGACGTGCGGGAGGCGCTTGTCCGCCGCGCACGCCGCATGTCGTTCGAGGAGCGCGACGTGGCGGCAATCTGCCGGGCCGTCGACCGATCGGCGGCGGATCAGTGGTGCGCCGTGATCGAACCCCGCCTGACACCGGGGCTGAAGCAGCGCGACGCGCTGGCGCTGATCGAGTGCTTGCGTTCCGCCGTCAGGCCTCGCGCAATGCCGCCACGCCTGGTGCGGACCGGCTATTACCGCGTGTTCGAGGGGTGGGCGGCCGGGTCTGCTGCAAGGCCCGCCTGACGCAGGCCTTCCTCGACCATGGCGCGATGTTCGGGGCGGACCAGCGGCAGCACCGACCACATCCACGGCACGATATCATCGTCGGCGCAAGGGGCGGCGCCTGCCCAGATCGCCGCCAGCCGTTGCCGAAGTGCGTGCAGACCACGGTCGATCTTCAAATGGCCGAGGCAGGCGGCTTCCAGTGCGAGATAGAGGATCGACGGATCGGCGGCGGCGGCAAACTGGCTTGCCGCTTCGGAATAGCGCCCTTGCAGCATCTCGGTGATAGCAAAATCCGCGAAATAATCGCTGCGGGGGAAAGGGTTCAGCGCCAGCGCGTGCTGGATCAGCGCCGCACCTTCGGTGGCATGCCCCAGGAGCGCAAGCGCCGCGCCGCATTGTTCCACATTGTCGGCATGGTGCGGGCCGAGTTCGAGCGCGCTGCGGATCAGTGCTTCGGCGTCGTCGGCGCTGTAGGCGCGCAGCTTCGTCCAGCCGAGCCGCGCCAGCGCGTTGGGGTTGCGCGGTTCGAGGCTGACCGCCTCCTGAGCGAGTTTCAGCGCCCGCGCGCGCAGATCGGTCGCGTCGTGCCCGGCGATCATCTGCATGAAATCGCCGTTATAGCAGCCAACCAGATGCAGCCGGGCGCTGATCATGCCGGAATCGATTTCCAGCGCTTTTTCAAGGAGGTCTGCGGCCTTGCGGGCGGTGGAATAGCTTTCGGCCGCCAGCATCAGCGTGCGCCCGCGCAGATACAGCGCATAGGCCTCGGGCGCAGCCGAATCGAGCCGGTGCGAAAGCACGAGGTCGCGCTCGACCGTCGGCAGCATTGCGCCCGCGACACGTTCGACCGCATCATCGAGCGCGCTGCCGAGTTCGGCCTCGTCGGCTTCAGTGCGATGGCTCCAGACGAGGCTGCCGTCAGCCATCCGTGTCAGCGTGAAGGCGAGTTGCAGGCCGTGCGCCGTCGGGCGGATGCTGCCGCCCAGCCGATAGCCCGCGATCGAGCCATTGATCGGGCCGTCCGGGCGATCGGGCACCGGGCCGGATGGCATGAGGACGCGAAGGTCGGGCAGGCGGCTGAGCGACGCCACCAGATCATGCTGCAATACCTCGCCCAGCGGGCCGATGCGGCCTTGCGGATCGAGAATGGCGAACGCCGTCAACAGGATGACGGGCGGCTCTCCGCCAGACGACCCTTCCGGTGCGGGCGCATCCCTGACCGGCGCGAACGCTGTCAGCCGGGCGAACAGCGTGCGCGTTTCAGCCGAAGGGTGGCCGTCGAACTCGCGCTTCATCTGCTCTTCCAGCAGGCGGTAGCGCCGGTGCAGCGACGCAAGATCGCCGGCGGCATGGTCGAGTTCCATGCCGAGGCGCGCGGCTTCCTCGTTGCCTTCGAACAGCCGTTGCAGGTGGGTGGCGACGGTGCGCGCCTGTTCGCGTGACGCAGCGACCGACGACAATGCGCCGAGCGCCCCGGCAAGCAGGCTCGATTCGAAGCGCGCACGTTCGATACGCAGCCAGTCGTCGAGGTCGGGAGAGAGGCCGTCCATGTCGGCCATCAGCGGCAGCGCGAGCGTCGGCAGCATCGCCGACAATACTGCGAGATCGCCCTTGGCAATCGCGTCGGCCAGAAGCGCGACATCGGTTCGGCACGCCGTTGCATCGAGGCCGACCGACATCCTGTCGGCCTGCAGATGCGATGCAATGGCCGGCGCGGTTTCCCGCAGTTCGGCAATCGCCTGACGCAGGCTGGCACGGGCCTGTTCTTCGGCGCGGTCGCTCCAGAGCAGGCCGGCGATCGTTCCGCGTGACGCGGTGGCACCGGGGGTCAGCGCCAATATGCCCAGCAACGCCCGTGTCTTGCGGCTGCGGGGCGCCAGATCCGCACCATCGGGACCGATGACCCTGAGCTGCCCGAGCAGATGCAGGGTGAGGCCAGACATCAGCCGCGAACCAGCGTGCCGCCCATAGCCGGCCGGGGAACGCCGGTCGTTTCGGGCCAGCTTATGGGAAGCCGTTTCAGGTGCCGGACAGCAAGCCAGCCGAACGCCTCGGCCTCGAGAGCGTTGCCGTCCCAGCCGAGCGATTCGACCGGCTGGACCATGCAGCCGGTGCGTTCGGCGATCATCGCCATCATCACCGGATTGTGCCGCCCGCCGCCGGTGACGAACAGCCGGTGCAGCGCAACCGGCAGGCCGCGAACGGCAATGGCGACCGATTCTGCGGTGAATGCGGCAAGCGTTGCCGCGCCGTCGGCTGCCGACAGCCGTTCGACGGGCGCGATCGAGAAATCGTCGCGGTCGAGCGAGCGGGGACCGGTGGCGCGGAAAAATGCGGTGTCGGTCAGTCGGGAGATCGCCGCTTCATCGACTGCACCGGCGGCCGCCAGCCTGCCGCCCTCGTCGTAGCGGGCGCCTGCATGACGCTGCACCCAGTCGTCGATGAGGGCGTTCGCCGGGCCGGTATCGAACCCGCCCCACTGTGCGGCCGGGTCGGCAGGGTCGGCGAACCATGTGAGATTGCCGACCCCGCCGAGGTTCAGGATGCCGGTGCCCGGCCCCGCCGCCGCCAGCCGGGCGCGATGATAGCCGGGCGCCAGCGGTGCGCCCTGCCCGCCTGCCGCGACGTCGGCGCTGCGGAAATCATGCACGACCGGACGGCCTGTCAGCCGGGCCAGCAGCCCGGCATCGCCGATCTGCCATGTATAGGGGTGCGGGTGGCCCGAGCCGGGCGGCCTGTGCGCGACCGTCTGCCCGTGAAAGCCGATCAGCGTTGCGGCCTTGTGGCCGGGCAGCCGTGCAATGGCCTCGGCGTGGGCGATGGTCAGCGCATGCTCTGCTTCGAGGATCAGCGGATCGGGCGCCGGGCGGTCGAGGGTAAGGGCATAGCGGGCGGCACTGCGGATCAGTGTGCGTTCACCATCGGAATAGGGGCGTTCGACAAAGGCCAGCGCGCGAATGTGGCTTTCGCCGTCCGTCTCGAGGAGGGCGGCGTCGACCGCATCGACCGAAGTTCCGGACATCAGCCCGATGACGAGATGCTTTGCGTCTGCCATGACTTCTTCTAGAGCGTGCCACGTCATGACCTACAAGAGCGAATATCTCCGCACCCTCGATCGCCGGGGGTTCCTGCATCAATTGACCGACGCGCAAGCCATCGACGGCCGCGCGCTGGCGATGGAGCAGGGAAAAGGCCCGCCGTTGATGGCCTATGTCGGCTTCGACATGACCGGCCCTTCGCTGCACATCGGCCACCTGATGTCGATCATGAACCTGCGGCGTCTGCAGCAGGCGGGCGGCAAACCGATCGCGCTGATGGGCGGCGGCACGACGCGGATCGGCGACCCTTCGGGCAAGGACACGCAGCGGCAGTTGCTGGACGATGCGACGATCGCTGCCAACATGGCATCGATCCGCCGCGTGTTCGAACGCTTCCTGAAGTTCGGCGACGGGCCGACCGACGCAATCATGGTCGACAATGCCGATTGGCTGAACGGGCTGAACTATATCTCGTTTCTGCGCGACTATGGCCGCCACTTCAGCGTGAACCGCATGCTTTCGATGGACAGCGTGCGTATGCGACTCGAGCGCGAGCAGCCGCTGTCGTTTCTGGAATTCAACTATATGGTGTTGCAGAGCTATGATTTCGTGGAACTGCACCGGCGCCACGACTGCGTGATGCAGATGGGTGGCTCGGACCAGTGGGGGAACATCACCCAGGGCGTCGAGCTTGGCCGCCGCGTGCTGGGGGCCGAGCTGCTGGGCCTGACGACGCCGCTGATCACCAATGCCGACGGTTCGAAGATGGGCAAGACGGCGCAGGGCGCTGTGTGGCTGAACGCCGACATGCTGGCGGATTGGGATTACTGGCAGTTCTGGCGCAACGTCGACGACCGCGACGTGGGCCGGTTCCTGCGGCTGTTCACCGATGTTGCGGACGATGAAATCGGCCGGCTTGAAGCGTTGCAGGGCGCCGACATCAACGAGGCGAAGATCGCGCTGGCCAACGCGGCGACGACATTGTGCCGGGGCTACGAAGCCGCCACCACCGCCGAGGCGACGGCCCGCGCGACCTTCGACGAAGGCGGCGCCGGCGAGGCCCTGCCGCGCGTGCAGGCGACGTTCCCGATCGCACTGGTCGATGCGCTGGTTGCGACCGGGCTTGCCGCTTCCAAAGGCGAGGCGCGCCGCAAGATCGCGGAAAATGCCGTGCGCGTGGACGCCGTGCAGATCACCGACCCGGCACATACGCTGCCCGGCCCGGCCAAGCTGAGCCTGGGCCGCAAGCGTCACGCCCTGCTGACCGCCTGAACCAGCCCGGCGCAGGCCGGTTTCAGTTGGCGGCGGCTAGCCTTTCTGCAAGATTTCCGGCCGCCGGATCGCCCTGCACCGCCGCTGCCTGCGCCAGTGCACGGGCGCGGTCGAGATCCTTTGGCACGCCACGGCCACGTGCGAAGCTGTCGGCCAGCGCCAGTTGTGCCGGCACATGCCCGCGCCGCGCAGCACGTAGGAACCAAGCGGCAGCGATCGCCTCGTCGCGCGGGCCGCCCTGGCCGTTCAGCGCCATCGTCCCCAGCAGGGTTTCCGCCGTTGCGTTGCCTCGGCAGGCGAGGCGGCGGAAGATGGTGCGTGCCTTCTCGTAGTCCTTGTTGCGGAAGGCGGCGATGCCGTCGCGCATCAGGTCGGCAGATGCAACGGCCGGGCGCGGCCCCAGCATCGAGCCGAGCGCCGACGATGCGCCGGCGCCGCCCGCAGCAACGGCGGTAAAGCCGGCCGCGAACAACAGGGCCATCGGATGAAAAAATACACGCACAGTTGCAGCACTAACGATTACGGAGCGGATTTCCAACCGCGATCCACAGGTCAGCCGCCACGCAGCATTGCAACCGCCGCATCCTGCTCGAACAAATAGAGGAGCGTTCGCGCGCTATTCCCGCGCGCAGTCGGCAACAGGCCGGCGGCATCGACCAGCAGGCGGGCGTCGTCGTGGGCGGCGTCGATCAACCGCGCCACCTGATCGGTATCGGCCAGCCGGAAGCCCTGTTCGCCGGACTGCCGCGTGCCCAGCAGTTCGCCCGCTCCGCGCAGCTTCAGATCGGCTTCGGCGATGCGGAAGCCATCATCGGTCTCGCGCATCATCTGCAGCCGTTCACGCGCAGTCTCGCTCAGCCTGTCGGCGCGCAGCAGCAGGCAGACCGATCGGTCGGAGCCGCGACCTACCCGGCCACGCAACTGGTGCAGTTGCGCCAACCCGAAACGTTCGGCCGATTCGATCACCATCAGGCTGGCGTTGGGCACATCCACACCCACTTCGATCACCGTCGTCGCCACCAGCAGCTTCGCCTCGCCCGACTGGAAGCGGGCCATCGCCCGGTCGCGTTCGGCGCCCGGCATCCGGCCATGCACCAGCGCCACGGTGTCGCCAAAGCGCGCGGCAAGACTCTCGGCGCGGGTGACGGCGGGTGTCGGGGCATCGGCCACGTCCTCGTCGGAGGGTTCGAGCAGCGGGCACACCCAATAGGCCTGCCTGCCCGCCGCCAGATGGCGGGCAAGCCCATCGATCACCTCGTCGAGGCGGGCGAGTGACACGACGCGGGTATCGACCGGCTGCCGGCCCGGCGGGCGTTCGGCAAGGCGCGAGATATCCATCTCTCCGTAGTTGGCAAGCGCCAGAGTGCGGGGAATGGGCGTCGCCGTCATCACCAGAAGATGCGGCGGCACGCCGGCCTTTTCCGCCAGCATCAGCCGCTGCGCGACACCGAAGCGATGCTGTTCGTCGATGACGGCAAGGCCAAGCGCGGCGTAGCGCACGTCGGTCGAAAACAGCGCGTGCGTGCCAACCAGAATGTCGATCCTGTGCGCGGCGAGATCGGCCAGGACAGACGTGCGCGCGGCGCCGCGCTCGCGCCCTGACAGAAACCCGATGCGGACAGGAAGGCTGCCCAGCAGCCTGACGAGCGTTGCATGGTGCTGGCGGGCCAGCAGGTCGGTCGGGGCGAGGAAAGCGCCCTGAAATCCTGCCTCGACGGTGGCCAGCAGGGCCATCAGCGCAACCAGCGTCTTGCCGGCGCCGACATCGCCTTGCAGCAGCCGCAGCATTGCGTGCGGGTTCGCCATGTCGGCAGTAATTTCCGCGATCGCACCGTTCTGCGCCGGCGTCAGCCGAAACGGCAGCGCCGCTTCGAGGGCAGCAGTCAGGCGGCCATCCCCCCTGAGCGGCGCCCCGCGTTTGCGCCGCCTGCGGGCGCGCACCACCGCCCAGGCAAGCTGACTAGCCAGCAGCTCATCGTAGGCAAGCCTGTCGCGCGCGGCGGCTGACTGCTGCTGGCGGTGCACCGCGTGCAGCGCCTGTGTGTGCCCCGGCCATTTGCGCTGCGCCAGCAGCGACGGTTCGATCCATTCGGCGGCTTCTGGCACGCGAGCCAGAGCTTCTTCGGCGAGGGTGGCGATACGGCGGCTATTGAGGCCCTGCGTGAGTGGATAGACCGCTTCGGCCAGTTCGTCGGGCGCGTCGGCGGATGCCGGTTTCAGCAGTTCCGGGTGGATGATCTGAAACCGGCCGTTCCACATTTCGAGCCGGCCGGCGATCGTGCAACTTGTGCCGACCGCAAAGCGGCTGGCGAGGCCGTGCGCCTTCGGGCCGAAAAACGCGAGCACAAGGCCGATGCCGTCGGCGTCGTCGGTGAACAGGCGGACAGGCCCGCGCCCGCGCGCCGGTGCCAGCGCCATGACGCGGACCGGCACTGCGATGCGTTCCCCCTCGCGCGCGGTGGCGAGGCCCGACAGACGGCGTGTCAGCCGCCAGCCTGTGGGGAAGTGAAACAGCAGATCCAGCACGCGGGCGATGCCAAGTCGCGCCAGCGCGCGATGCGCAGCCGGGCCGACACCGGGAAGCGAGCCAACATCGGCAAACAGGGGGTTGAGACAGTCCGGCCGCATGGCGTAAACGCTAGCCCAAGTTGATGGCGGCCCGCAATTTGGCGCGGCGGCCCTTTTTCCCGTTGGAGCGCACATGGCCCTGGATGAAGCCCGTCGAAAGCAGATCCTTTGGCGCGCACACCATCGCGGCACCAAGGAAGCCGACATGCTGGTCGGCGGTTTTGCCGAACGCTGGATCGACGGCATGGACGAAGCCGACATCGGCTGGCTGGAAGCCCTGCTTGAGGAACAGGACGTGGACATCATGGCCTGGGCCTTCGGGCGCGGCGAACCGCCCGAGCATCTGCGCGGCCCCATGGTCGAGCGGCTGCGCGCGCTGGACTTCGTCAGGCTGATTCCGCGCTGAGATGCTGCCGGTCGCGGAAATAGCCGCTTCGGCCAAGCCGCTCAGGCTGTCGGCCGTGCCGCCGGGCCTGTTGCCGTGGCTGGCCGCCGATCTGGCGCGCGCGGCAGGACTGGACCGCCGCCGGGTGCTGCTGGTTGCAAGCGACGAGGCCACCGGGCGGGCGATTCTGGAAGCCGCGCCGTTTTTTGCGCCCGAACTGAAAACCATCTGGTTCCCGGCGTGGGACTGCCTGCCCTATGATCGGGCCAGCCCGGCGCAGAAGGTGCTGGCCGACCGGCTGGCTGCGCTTGCCGCGCTGAGTGCCGCCCCCGATGGCGCCGAACTGGTGGTGACGACCGTCGCCGCCGCCGCCCAGCGCCTGCTGCCTCGCAGCGTCGTTGCAGAAGCCACGCTGGACCTGCGCACCGGCACCCGCATCGACCGCGAGGTGCTGACCGCGACATTGATGAAGGCGGGCTATACGCGGGTCGAAACCGTCGGTGACGCAGGTGATTTCGCCGTGCGCGGCGGGCTGGTCGATCTGGTGCCGCCTGCCCGTGGCGAGCGTGCGGCGGGCTTCCGTCTGGACTTTTTCGGCGACGAGATCGACAGCATCCGCTGCATCGACCCGCTGACGCAGTTGACGACGGGCCGCGTGCCGGGCTTCACGCTGCTGCCGGTTTCCGAACTGCTGCTGGACGAGGAGCGGATCCGCAACTTCCGCAGCCGCTGGCTGGAACGCTTCGGCGCCGAGGCGACGTCGGACCCCTTGTATCAGGCGGCCAGCGAAGGCCGGCGCACGCCCGGCATCGAGCATTTCCTGCCGCTGTTCGAGGACCGGCTGGTGACGCTGGCCGACTGGGTAGCCGACGGCGATATCTGGCTGGCCGATGGTGGCGCACTGGCCGCCGCCGACGCGCGCTTCGAAGCGATCGCCGACTATCAGCAGAACCGGGTGGCGGCGCTTGCCGACAGTTTCCCCAAGACCAGGGCGAAACTTGGCGCATCCGTCTATCGGCCGCTGCCCGCAGACAGCCTCTATCTGGCGCGCGAGGAGTGGGCGGCGCTTGCCGCCGACATGCACGAAGCGCGGCCGCTGCCCGACGAAAATGCCCTTGATGCAGGTGCGCTGGGGCCGCCGGACTTTACCGCCGCACGGGTGGCGGCGGCTGCCGGCGGCACAAACATCCACCACGAGATCGCCACCAGGCTGAACGAGGCCCGCGAGGCAGGACGCCGGCCGGTTCTTGCCGCCTATAGCGCCGGTTCGCGGGAGCGGCTGATCGGCCTGCTGGCCGAGCAGGGGGCAAAGTCGCTGGCGGCGGCTGACGGATGGCAGCAGGCGCAGGGACTGGCCGCAGGCGGTTCGGTGCCGGTCGTCGTGCTGCCGCTCGACCATGGGTTCCGCATGGATGGCGTCGAAATCTGGACCGAGCAGGACATGCTGGGCGACCGGATCGTGCGGCGCCGGCAGGTAAAGAAGGCCGACGCCTTCCTGAAAGACCTGCAGACGCTGGAAACCGGCGAACTGGTGGTACACCAGGACCATGGCATCGGCCGCTATGTCGGCCTCGTGCCGATCAGGGTGTCGGGCGCCGAGCATGACACCGTCGCGCTGGAATATGCCGGCGGCGACAAGCTTTATGTGCCTGTAGAGAATCTCGACGTGCTGTCGCGCTATGGCAGCGAGAGCGAGGGCGTCGCGCTCGACCGGCTGGGTGGAACCGGGTGGCAGCAGCGCAAGGCGCGGATGAAGGAGCGCATCCGCGAAATCGCCCACGAACTTTTGCGGACGGCGGCGCTGCGCGCAACCCGACACGCCGACAGCTATGTGCCCGACAATCAGGGCTATGCCGCCTTCCTGAGCGGCTTCCCCTGGGCCGAAACCGACGACCAGTTGCGCGCGACGGACGAGGTGCTGGCCGACCTTTCCGCCGGGCGGCCAATGGACCGGCTGGTCTGCGGCGATGTCGGGTTCGGCAAGACCGAAGTCGCATTGCGGGCGGCCTATGCCGCTGCCGCCGCTGGCGCTCAGGTGGCGATCGTCTGCCCGACGACGCTGCTGGCGCGCCAGCACGCGCAGACCTTCCGGCAGAGGTTCGAACAGACGGGGCTGGCTGTTGGCGCGCTGTCGCGGCTGGTGCCGGCAGCGGAAGCGCGCGCAACCCGCGAAGGGCTGGCCGATGGGCGGGTGGATGTCGTCGTCGGCACCCATGCCATTTTGTCGAAAAGCGTCGAGTTCAAGCGCCTCGGGCTGGTGATCGTCGACGAGGAGCAGCGTTTCGGCGTCACCCACAAGGAGCGTCTGAAGACACTGCGCCACGATGTGCACGTGCTGACGCTGACCGCGACGCCCATTCCCCGCACCTTGCAGATGGCGCTGTCGGGCATCCGCGAGCTTTCCGTCATCGCAACGCCGCCGGTCGACCGGCTGGCGGTCAGGACCACGGTTTCGCCGTTTGATCCGGTCGTGGTGCGCGAGGCCCTGTTGCGCGAACATTATCGCGGCGGCCAGAGCTTCATCGTCGTGCCGCGCATTTCCGACATACCGGACATCGAGCAGTATCTGCGCGAGATGGTGCCCGAAGTGCGCTTCGTGACGGCGCACGGGCAGATGGCCGCCGGAGAGATCGAGGAACGCATGATGGCGTTCACCGATGGCCGGTATGACGTGCTGCTGGCCACCACCATCATCGAATCCGGAATCGACATCCCCAACGCCAACACCATGCTGGTGCATCGGGCCGACATGTTCGGCCTGGCGCAATTGTATCAGCTTCGCGGGCGGGTGGGGCGCGCCAAGCGCCGCGCTTATGCGCTGCTGACGACTGCGGCCGACGGACGGATGACGGTTTCCGCCGAAAAGCGCCTGCATGTGCTGGCCGGGCTTGATTCGTTGGGGGCGGGTTTCGAGCTTGCGAGCCACGATCTCGACCAGCGCGGCGCCGGCAACCTGCTGGGCGACGAGCAATCGGGCCATATCCGTGAAGTCGGGTTCGAACTGTATCAGTCGATGCTGGAGGACGCGATCCTTGCCGCCAAGGCGGAAGCCCAGGGGCTGCGCCCGCCGGAAGATCCGGGGTCGCCGACCATATCCGTCGACGCGCCGGTCATGATTCCGGAAGAATATGTGCCGGATCTCGCGCTGCGAATGGCGCTGTATCGGCGCGCTGCCGAACTGCGCGACAAGGCCGGGATCGAGGCGTTCGCTGCCGAAATGATCGACCGGTTCGGCAAGCTGCCGGAAGCCGCAGCCAACCTGCTGACGATCGTCGAGGCCCGCAACGCCGCACGGCGTGCGCATGTCCAGAAGATCGAAGTCGGCCCGAAGGGGGCGTTGGTTACCTTCGTTGATGCGACCTTCCCGAACCCTGTCGGGCTGGTGGAATGGATCAACCGCCTGAAGGGGGCGGCAAAACTTCGGCCGGACCAGAAGCTGTTTCTGGCACGCGATTTCGGCGGGCCGGAAGCGCGGTTGCAGGGGGCCTTGTCGCTTGCGCGAGGGCTGGCGCAGGCGGCGTCGCAAAAGGCCGGCCCCAGGCCCCAGCCCGACGCTGTTCAGGCGCCAAAACCGGCACGGCCGCCGGTGCCGGGGGTATTCAAGGCGAAGAAACGCTGAGCGTTCAGCGGGGCAGCCCGCTGCTACGCAAAACGGCGGCGCCTTGTGCAGGCGCCGCCGCTGCTGTTTGCTAGGGGCGATACGTCAGTTCTTCGCCTTGTCCACCAGCTTGTTCTTGGCGATCCACGGCATCATCGCCCGCAGCCGCGAACCGACTTCCTCGATCGGGTGCGCTGCGGCTGCCTTGCGGCTTGCCTTCAGTTCGGGCTGCCCGGCACGGTTGTCGAGGATGAAGTTCTTCACGAAGCGGCCTGCCTGGATGTCGGCCAGCACGCGCTTCATCTCGGCCTTGGTTTCAGCGGTGATGATGCGCGGGCCGGTGGTGATATCGCCATATTCGGCAGTGTTCGAAATCGAGTAGCGCATGTTGGCGATGCCGCCTTCATACAGCAGGTCGACGATCAGCTTGGTTTCGTGCAGGCATTCGAAATAGGCCATTTCCGGCGCATATCCGGCTTCCACCAGCGTTTCGAACCCGGCCTGAATCAGGTGGGTGATCCCGCCGCACAGCACCGCCTGCTCACCGAACAGGTCGGTTTCGCATTCCTCGCGGAAGTTGGTCTCGATGATGCCGGAACGGCCGCCACCGATCGCCGATGCGTAGCTTAGGGCAACGTCCATCGCGTTGCCGCTGGCATCCTGCGCCACCGCCACAAGGCAGGGAACGCCGCCGCCCTTCTGATATTCCGAGCGCACCGTATGCCCCGGACCCTTGGGCGCGATCATGATGACATCGAGGTCGGCGCGCGGTTCGATCAGACCGAAGTGCACATTGAGGCCATGCGCAAACGCAATCGCCGCGCCCGGCTTCAGGTTGGCCGCCAGATCGTCAGCATAGATCGCTGCCTGATGCTCGTCGGGGGCAAGGATCATGACGATGTCCGCCCATTTCGCCGCGTCGGCGTTGGAAAGCACCTTGAAGCCGGCGCCTTCGGCCTTGGCGGCGGTCGCCGAGCCGGGGCGCAGCGCGATCGCCACGTCGGCGACGCCGCTGTCGCGCAGGTTCTGGGCATGGGCGTGGCCCTGGCTGCCATAGCCTACGATCGCAACCTTCTTCGAGCGAACCAGCGCCAGATCGGCGTCGGCATCATAATATACGCGCATTTCTGTGTTCCTTTGGTTTGGATCGGGGCGCCCCGCCCATGGGCCGGAACGCGTTGGAAAAACGTAAAACCTGCTATTGTGCAGTGGCGCCGCGCGACAGGGCGACGACGCCGCCGCGCGCCACTTCGACAAGGCCAACCTCGCGCATCAGTTCGATGAACTGGTCCACCTTGGCGGTAGAGCCGGAAATCTCGAACACGAAGCTCTTGGTGGTGGTATCGACGGCGCGCGCCCGGAAGATGTCGGCAAGGCGCAGCGCCTCGACGCGCTTTTCGCCGGTGCCTGCCACCTTCACCAGCGCCAGTTCGCGCTCGATATGCGGGCCTAGCTCGGTCAGGTCGGTGACCGAATGCACCGGCACCAGCCTGTCGAGCTGCGCGGTGATCTGGTCGATCACCCGGCGCGGCCCCGAGGTGACGATGGTGATCCGGCTGACGGCTTCATCGGCGCTTACATCGGCCACCGTCAGGCTTTCGATGTTGTAGCCCCGCGCCGAGAACAGCCCGACGATACGGCCGAGCACGCCCGCTTCGTTGTCGACGATGATCGACAACGTGTGGGTTTCCGTGGCCTCCTCGGGAAATAGCGACCTCGTGCGCGCCGACATCAGACCAGTGCCTCCGCTGACTTTGCTATCTTGCCTGCCACCTGATCGGGTGACAGCAGCATTTCGGTGTGGGTGGCCCCTGACGGGATCATCGGGAAGCAGTTCGCCAGCTTTTCCACCAGACAATCGACGAACACCGGCCCGTCGTGCGCCAGCATGTCGGCGATGCCCTTGTCCAGTTCGGATTCACGCTCGATGCGGATACCCTTCCATCCATAGGCTTCGGCCAGCTTCACGAAGTCGGGCAGACTGTCGGAATAGCTTTCCGAATATCGACCGTCATACGTCAGATCCTGCCACTGGCGGACCATGCCCATATATTCGTTGTTCAGGACGAACACCTTGACCGGCAGGCGATACTGGGTCGCCGTTGCCATTTCCTGAATGTTCATCTGGATGGAGGCTTCGCCCGCGATATCGATCACCAGCGCGCCCGGATTTCCAAGCTGCGCGCCGATCGCGGCCGGCAGGCCATAGCCCATGGTGCCCAGTCCGCCGCTCGTCAGCCATTTATTGGGCTTTTCGAAGTCGAAATGCTGGGCCGCCCACATCTGGTGCTGCCCAACTTCCGTCGAGATGACCGGATCGAGATGGTGGGTCGCCTCCCACAGGCGGCGGATCGCATGTTGCGGCTGGATGCGCTGCCCTTCCTGCCGGAAGGCAAGGCTGTCACGCGCGCGCCAGCCACGGATTCTGGCCCACCATTCGTCCTGGGCCGGGGCCGCTGCTCCTTGTGCGCGCCACAGCTTGATCATGTCCTCCAGCACATGGCCAACGTCGCCTTCGATCGTCAGGTCGACGCGGACCGTCTTGTTGAAGCTGGATGGGTCGATGTCGACAT
>NZ_DBNHFX010000086.1:0-1996 GCF_057137845.1 Sandaracinobacteroides sp.
GCCTGTCCGTCGACGGGCCATTGGGTGTGGAAACCGTCGTCGCCCGCGCCGACCCTTCGTTGGCGATGGCGGGCGTTGCGGTAACTCTGCCGCCAGCGGCCTTCCTGCAGGCGACGGCCGATGGCGAGGCCGCGCTGGTGGCGGCCGTGCAGGCGATCGTCGGGCGTTCGAAGCGCGTGGCTGACCTGTTCGCGGGCTGCGGGACGTTCAGCTTTCCTCTGGCGGCAAAGGCGCGCGTCGAAGCGATCGACGGTACCGGGGCGGCGATCCGCGCGCTTGAAACCGCCGCGCGGCGGGCGGAGGCGCGTATCGGCACACAACACCGCGACCTGTTTCGCAAGCCCCTGTCGGCAGACGAGTTAAACGCGTTCGATGCAGTTGTGATCGATCCCCCGCGCGCCGGGGCGCAGGCGCAGTGCGCCAATCTGGCCCTCAGCCGGGTACCGGTCGTTGCCGCTGTCAGTTGCAATCCCGCGACCTTCGCGCGTGACGCCGAAACGCTGGCAAGGGGTGGCTACACGCTGCACCGGCTGTGGCCGGTCGCGCAGTTCCGCTGGTCGACCCATGTTGAACTGGTGGCCGAATTCCGGCGTTGAGCATCGCCTCTGGTCAGCGGCGATCCGGCATGGCAGAAAGCGGACGAGAGAGGGATGGGAGGATCTGATGGCCCGAACCCTCGTCGCTGCCTTGTTGTTTTGTGCTGTCACTACTTCGGCTGCGTGTGCTGCCGCGTTTGATCCGCGCGACCACCGCCGCCCGCTTGCCGGACAGCCAACCGAGATCATGGTGCTGGGGACACCCCACCTTGCTAACCTTGGTGATGGGTTTTCACCGGACAACCTGCGATTGCTGATTGAACGACTGTCTGGCTGGAAGCCTGCCGCGATCGCATACGAGGGATTGTCTGGCATCGAATGCGAAGGAATTCGCCGGAATGCCGCCCTTTACCCAGAGGGGACGGTTGACGATTATTGTTTCGATCCTGCCGCTGCCGGGCGCGCTGCCGGGATGGACGTGCCGGCGGCAACCATCGCGGCTGGGCAGATGCTGGCCGATCCGGTGATTGGGCGGGAACCAGCGCAGCGCCGGCGCCTTGCCCTGCTGTTCCTCGCTGCCGGAGAGCGCGCGTCAGCACTGGTGCAATGGCTGCGGCTCCCTCCATCGGAAAGGCGCGCAGACGACGGGCTTACACCGGAATTGGTGGCACTGCTTAACCAGACGGCCACGCGGCAGAACGAAGCCTATCTGCTGGCGGCTGCACTTGCCGCGCGGCTTGGGCATGAGCGGCTGTGGCCGATCGACGACCATAGTGCGGATCGAACGATGGCTGCCTTGAATCAGCAGGAACTGGTTGCAGCCTTGAAAGCGATCAGGGCGACAAAAGCGGGAGCGTCCCGAAAGGCCGAAGCCGAAGCAGTGAACAGCCGGACCGGCACCCCGGAAGATGTGTTGGCGATGTACCGCTTCCATAACGCTGCGGCTGAAGCGGAACATTCGTTCGCAGCCGATTTCGGCCCGGCATTGGCGCATCGGGATCCCGGCCTCTATGGAAGACGCTATGTCGGCTGGTGGGAAACGCGCAACCTGCGCATGGCGGCCAATATCCGCGCCGTGACAGCGATGATGCAGCCCGGCGGCCGCACGCTGGTAATCGTCGGCGCCAGCCACAAGCCTTATCTGGATGCCTATCTGTGCATGATGCACGATGTGGAAGTTCGCGGGCCACAGAAGCTGCTGTCTGGCGACTGAAATCGCCGATGCAAACAAGGGGGATACATCCAGGGGGCGGAGCCGGCCGGGCCCGCCCCCTTGTTTTAAACGAGCCTGTGCGCCTCAGTCGTTGAAGATCGACGCCCAGCGATGCTTGGGGCGGCTCTTCCAGGCGCCGCGGTGATAGGCGTCGGAGGCCAGCAGCGGGATGACGCTGCCTGCTTCGGCATAGACCATCTGTTCGTGCACGGTCTGCACCTTGCCCCAGCTCGCCGCTTCCTGCAGC
>NZ_DBNHFX010000087.1:0-15008 GCF_057137845.1 Sandaracinobacteroides sp.
CGCTGCCGGCTGACACACAGGCCTTTTCGCGCAGCGCTGCTTCCTCTAGCTAGAGAGCCGGAGAAACCGGAACAACGGCAAGGGGCGACATGGACGACATCTTCATCGGCGCTAAAGATGATGCAAGCTCGGCGCAGGCCCTTGTTCTGCGCCGGGCGAACCGCCACGGCCTGATCGCAGGCGCAACCGGCACCGGCAAAAGCGTGTCGCTTCAGGTGTTGGCGGAAGGCTTCAGCAAGGTCGGGGTTCCGGTCTTCCTGTCAGACGTCAAGGGCGACCTGTCGGGCATCTCGATGCCCGGCTCTCCTACTTCGAAACTGCACGAGGCGTTCCAGTCGCGGGCGGCAAAGATCGGCCTGCAGAACTACGGCTATGCCGATACCCCGGCTGTGTTCTGGGATCTGTTCGGCGAACAGGGCCACCCCATCCGCACGACCATATCGGAAATGGGCCCGCTGCTGCTGGCGCGCCTGCTGGGGCTGAACGAAACCCAGGAAGGCGTGCTGAACATCGCCTTCAAGGTGGCCGACGATCAGGGCCTGCTGCTGCTCGACCTGAAAGACCTGAAGCAGATGCTGGTCTGGTGCGGCGAGAATGCGAAAGACATCGCGGTAAACTATGGCAACGTCACGGCCGCCTCGATCGGCGCAATCCAGCGACAGTTGCTGGCGCTGGAATCACAGGGAGGGGACCGGTTTTTCGGCGAACCCGCGCTGGCGATGACCGACATGATCCGCACCAGCGAAGACGGGCGCGGACAGGTGAACG
Source organism: Sandaracinobacteroides sp. (assembly GCF_057137845.1). Taxonomy (NCBI): domain Bacteria; kingdom Pseudomonadati; phylum Pseudomonadota; class Alphaproteobacteria; order Sphingomonadales; family Sphingosinicellaceae; genus Sandaracinobacteroides; species Sandaracinobacteroides sp. Next base: position 769 of record NZ_DBNHFX010000087.1, read on the forward strand.
TGCTGGCCGCCGACAAGCTGATGTCCAGCCCGAAGCTTTATGCGACGTTCCTGCTGTGGATGCTGGCGGAACTGTTCGAGGAACTGCCGGAAGTCGGCGATCCCGACAAACCGAAGCTGGTGTTCTTTTTCGACGAAGCACACCTGCTGTTCGACGAGGCGCCGAAAGCTCTTCTCGAAAAGGTGGAACAGGTTGTCCGCCTGATCCGGTCGAAGGGGGTCGGCGTCTATTTCATCACCCAGAACCCGATCGACGTGCCGGACACCATTGCCGGGCAGCTGGGCAACCGCCTCCAGCATGCCCTGCGCGCGTTCACGCCGCGTGACCAGAAGGCGGTGAAGGCGGCGGCAACCACCTTCCGGCCCAACCCGAAAGTGAACGTCGAGCAGGAAATCACCGAGTTGAAGACCGGCGAGGCGCTGGTGTCGTTGCTGATGGAGGATGGTGCGCCCTCCCCCGTCGAGCGCGTACTTATCCGACCGCCTTCATCGCGCGTGGGGCCGATCACGCCCGAAGAACGCAAGGTGCTGGTGACATCATCGCCGCTGGCTGGGAAATATGAATCGGCCGTTGATCGCCAGTCCGCGTTCGAAATCCTGTCGCAGAAGGTGCAGGCCGCGCAGCAGGAAAAGGATACGGTGCGCGCCGAGGCCGACGCGCGCAAACAGCAGGCGCAGCAAGCCAAGGATAACGCAGCGGCCGAACGGGCCTACCGCAATTCCACGATGGGCAAGGTGGAAAAAGTGGCCGTCGCCACTGCAACCGCCGTTGCAGTGCAGGCAGGCCGCACAATCATGCGGGGCCTGCTGGGAAGCCTGTTCCGCAAACGCTGAGAGAATGCACGGGAGCCACCCACGGCGGGTGGCGCCGGTTTCCCAGTATCAGTTCCCGTTGGGGATCGTCACCCGCGCCAGATCGGCGTTACGGGTGCTTGCCGGCGCATCCAGCAGTTCGCGCAGGAACACTCCCTTGTCGACGACTGCCGTGCCCACGCCTTCGCCACGATCGTCGGCAGTGTTGCGGACGCCGGCATCGGCCTTGGTTGCCTTCGCATCCGACAGCAGGCGATTCTCGATCTCGGAACGCGGCGGAAGCTGCACACCGGGGCCGAACAGTGCTTCCAGCGCCTGCTGCTGGCTGTCGCTGGGGATGGGGCGCGGAGAGCCGGGGCGCGGCGGCACCAGCGCATAATCCGGCGGGATCACCAGCGGCGCCTGCTTGCCGACAGCGAACTCGTCGGGGCGCTTGCGGTCGGCGATGTCGTTGCTCTTGCAACCGGCAAGGACCACGACGGAGGTGGCGAGAAGGATCAGGCTACGCATCTGTCATTTTCTCCGTCTGGCCGCCTGAACGGCCGATGAGCGCGCGAACGATCAGAATCGCAACGCCAAGGGTGATTGCCGCATCCGCGACGTTGAACACATAAAAGGACCGGTCGCCCACGTGCAAATGCACGAAATCCACGACATAGCCAAGGCGCACACGATCGACGATGTTGCCAAGCGCGCCGCCCAGCACCAACCCCAGCGCCACCGCCTCGGGCAGCGCCCGTTCACGGCGGATCCAGACGCCGACCACCAGCGCGATCAGCCCGGTCATGCCCACCAGCAGCCATCGCCCGACTTCGGTATCGGCTGTCAGCAACCCCATGGAAACGCCACGGTTTTCAACCCACGTCAGCGACAGGAAGGGCCAGACGGCAACAGTGCCCTGTTCCTGCAGGCGGACGATCTCGACGATCCAGTATTTCACCAGTTGATCGACGACGAACACGATCGCGGCGAGGCCATAGCCGATGCGGAGCATCACGGCTGCCCCTGAACGACTGCGTCGCAACGGGCGCACAACTGGCTTGCCTGCGCAACATCGGGCACATGACGCCAGCAGCGGGCGCAGCGCGGCGCCGACGATACCCTTGCCTCCACCTGCGGCTCGCCTTCAGCCTCGATCACTTCGACCGACGAAATGATGCAAAGCTGGGCGAAATCGACCGAATGAACGGCCTCGGCGTCGGCCCTGCCCAGATACAGGCGAACCGCAACTTCGTTCGACGAACCGACCTCCTTGCCCCGGCGCATCGGTTCTATCGCCTGTGTGATAAGGGCGCGCAACGCACGCAGGCGATCAAAGCGCGTTTCCAGCGCCTCGTCGCGCCAGTTGCCGGGGATTGCGGCATAGGTACCGTGATGAACCGATGTCGCCGCTCCGTGCCGCTGTTCGTGCGCTTCCTCGGAGGTGAACACCAGCACCGGCGCAAGCCATGCGTTGATGGCGTCGAACAGGATTGCCAGCGCAGTCCGATAGGCACGGCGGCTGGGGTCAGCCTTGTCGTCGCAATAGAGGCTGTCTTTACGCACATCGAAAAAGAACGCCGACAAGTCACTGTTTACGAACGACAGAATGTCAGACGTATAGCGATTATAGGCATGCACTTCCAACGCCGCCTTCAGCTCTCCGTCGAGCGACGCGAGCCTTGAAAGAATATAGCGCTCGAGTTCCGGCATGTCGGCAACCGGCACCGCTTCGGCTTCGTCGTAGCCGTTCAGCGCACCCAACAGATAGCGCAGCGTGTTCCGCAGCTTGCGATAGCTGTCGATCGCGGTTTGCAGCATCGCCTTGCCCAGACGGACATCCTCGGTGAAGTCGACGCTGGCGCACCAGAGGCGGAGCACGTCGGCGCCGCTGTCCTCAATCAGTTTCACCGGATCGATCACGTTGCCAAGCGACTTCGACATCTTCCGGCCGCGCTCGTCCAGCGTGAAACCATGGGTGAGGACCGCCTTGTAGGGCCCCCTCCCCCGCGTCCCGCAGGATTCCAGGAGCGACGACTGAAACCAGCCGCGATGCTGGTCCGAGCCTTCGAGATAGAGGTCCGCCTGTTGCGCCTTGAGCCGCGCCTCGGTCACGAAGGCATGGGTAGAGCCGGAATCGAACCAGACGTCCAGAATGTCGGTCACCTGCTCGTAGTCGTCGGCGTGATAGCCGCTGCCCAGAAGCTGTTGCGGTTCCGAAGTCCACCACGCGTCGGCGCCGCCTTGCCGGATGGCGTCGGCGATCCGTTCATTCACGCCGCGATCCTGCAGATAGTCGCCCGTGCCCTTCTTCACGAAGATGGTGATCGGCACCCCCCACGCGCGCTGCCGCGAGAGCACCCAGTCAGGACGCCCCTCTACCATGGCGCGGATGCGGTTTTCACCCTGCGCCGGGAACCAGCGTGTTTCGCTGATCGCCCGCAATGCCCGGCCGCGAAGCGTCGTGCCGTCGCCAAGATCGCGGTCCATCGCCACGAACCATTGCGGCGTGCAGCGATAGATCAGCTTCGCCTTCGACCGCCACGAGTGCGGATAGCTGTGCCGATAGTCGGCGGAAGCCGCCATCAGCGCCCCGGCGTCGGCAAGCGCCGTGCACACCGGGCCATCGGGCGCATTCACCTTATAGACGTGCTGCCCGCCCACCACCGGCCAGTCGGCCGCATAGGTGCCATCGGGGCCGACGACGAACAGCGCGTCGATGCCGTTTGCCTTGCACAGGAAGAAGTCATCCTCGCCATGGTCGGGCGCCATGTGGACGAGTCCGGTGCCGCTGTCGGTGGTGACGAAATCGCCGGCGAGCAACGGGCGCGGCTCGGCGAAAAAGCCGCCCAGATGGTGCAGCGGGTGGCGTGCGACCGCCCCCGCCAGCGCCGTGCCAGGCACCACCGGTCCGTCGCGCAGCGCAAGGCCGGTGCGCTGCGCCCACCCCTCGCGCAGATCGCCGGCCAGCAGCAGTTTGCGGCCATCGTCGAGGTGGCAGAGCCGGTATTCGATGTCGGTCCCATAGGCGAGGCCACGGTTGAGCGGCAGCGTCCATGGCGTCGTCGTCCAGATGACGGCATAGGCGCCGATCAGGTCCGGCGCGTTCGGCGCGTCGGTGATCTCGAACGCGACGTCGATCTGGGTCGAGGTGATGTCTTCATACTCGACTTCGGCTTCGGCCAGCGCGGTCTGTTCGACGGGCGACCACATCACCGGCTTTGCCCCGCGATATAGCTGCCCTGTTTCGGCAAACTTCATCAGTTCAGTCGCGATAACCGCTTCCGACTGAAAGTCCATGGTAAGGTAGGGATTTTCCCAGTCACCCCAGATTCCAAGACGCTTAAGCTGGCCGCGCTGCACATCCACCCAGTGCGCCGCATATTCGCGGCACTGGCGGCGGAACGCGATCGGGTCGATTTCGCCCTTCTTCAGCCCCTTCTGGCGATTGAGCTCTTCGACCCGCCATTCGATCGGCAGTCCGTGGCAGTCCCAGCCGGGAACATAGGGGCTGTCGAATCCCAGCATGCTGCGCGTGCGCACCACGAAATCCTTGAGGATGTGGTTCATCGCATGGCCCAGATGCATGTCGCCGTTCGCGTATGGCGGGCCATCGTGCAGAATCCAGCGTGGCGCGCCGGTGCGCAATTCGCGCAGACGCTCGTGCGCCGAGGTTTCCTTCCACCGGGCAAGAAGCCTTGGTTCGGTGGCGCTAAGCCCTGCCTTCATCGGAAATCCGGTATCGGGCAGGAATACGGTCTGGCGGTAATCTGCCGCCTTTGCATCGTCGGTCATGGGCGCCACGCTTTAGAGCATCTGCCTCCTCTTGCAAGCCACGCAGATGTGCAAATGCCAATCAGAACCATTTTCAGTCAACATATTGGTTTTACTTGATTTTGATAAAAAAAGGATTAGATTGCGCAGGAAATTTCAGTTTGAAGGATAGTGCCATGAAGGGTGACAAAAAGGTCATCGAATATCTGAACGCCGTGCTGAAGGGCGAACTGACGGCGATCAATCAATATTTTCTGCACTATCGGATGCTGGACAACTGGGGTCTCAGCAAGCTCGCCAAGTATGAATACCACGAGTCGATCGACGAGATGAAACACGCCGACAAGCTGGTGGAGCGGATCCTGTTCCTCGACGGTCTGCCCAACCTGCAAACGCTGAATCGGCTTCGCATCGGCGAAAATGTGCAGGAAATCATCCAGGCCGACCTCGACCTAGAGAATGACGCACTGAATCTGCTGAAGGAAGCCATTCCCTACTGCGAGTCCATTCGTGATTTCGGCACGCGCGAACTGCTGGCCGACATCCTCGAGGACGAGGAAGGCCACATCGACTTCCTGGAAAAGCAGCAGCAGATGATCAAGGATCAGGGCCTGCAGAACTATATCCAGCTACAAAGCGAATCCGCCGGAAGCTGAACAACGTCAGGGGCGCGGCAAGCCGGTTTTCGGGTCAGTCCTCGCCGAACTTGTCGCGCACCAGTGCCGAAAGCGCATCGACGGCGGCAGCGGCGTCGGCGCCTTCGGCGCGCACGGCAATGCAGTCTCCGGGGGCGGCGGCCAGCATCATCAGCCCCATGATCGAAGTGCCGACCACGTCGGCGCCATCTTTCGATACCGTGACGACTGCGCTGAACTGGCTTGCCAGCGTGACGAACCTTGCGCTGGCGCGCGCATGCAGCCCGCGTCGATTGCGGATTTCAAGCACGATCGGCCCCGCCGTTCCGGTCGCGTCGGTCAGGCGGCTTCTCCGAGCAGGCGGCTGGCGACGCTGATGTATTTGCGCCCTGCTTCCTGCGCCAGATCGACCGCCTCGCCGACGGCCTTCGCCTTGCGGACGCTGGCAAGCTTGATCAGCATCGGCAGGTTCACCCCGGCGATCACCTCGAGATTCGGGCGCCCGAGCATCGAAATCGCCAGATTCGACGGCGTGCCGCCGAACATGTCGGTCAGCAGGATCGCGCCATGGCCGGTGTCGACTGCGACAGCCGCACGCTCGATCTCGGCGCGCTTTTCTTCCATGTCGTCGTTTGCTTCGATGCAGACTGCAAGGCAGTGCTCCTGCGGGCCGACGACATGTTCCATCGCAGCGATGAACTCGGTCGCCAGCCGGCCATGGGTCACAAGCACCAAGCCGATCATTGCATTCCTTTCTCTTCGCCCACCGCTCCGTCGGAGGACCCGTTCGCAATATCGCGGTGGACGATCCTGTTCGACCACCCCTTCCCGGCCAGTGCCTCGCCCGCAGCCTGCGCCACCGCCACCGACCGATGGCGGCCGCCGGTGCAGCCGAAGGCTACAGTAAGATAGGCCCTGCCCTCTTTGGCATAGCCCGGCATCAACAGCGTTAGAAGCCCCAGCATCGCGTCGAACGCCGGCTGAAAGGCAGGGTCCGACATGACATGGTCACGCACCGGCGCATCAAGGCCGGTTCCCAGCCGCAGTTCCGGCACCCAGTGCGGGTTGGCAAGGAAACGCATGTCGAACACCAGATCTGCGTCGCGCGGGATTCCGCGTGCATAGCCGAAGCTCATCAGGGTCAGCGTCAGCCGCCTGGCGTCCGGCTGTCCGAACCGGGCGGCTACGGCGCGCCGCAAGTCGTTGGTGGAAAGGCCGGTCGTATCGATCAGCACATCGGCGATGCGCCGCAGCCCGTCCAGAAGCTCGCGTTCGAGCGCGATTCCGTCGCCGGCCGGGCGCTCCATCGCCAGCGGGTGCCGACGTCGCGTTTCGGAAAAACGGCGGATCAGTTCAGGCCCCGAACAGTCCAGATACAGGATACGGATCGCCCGGCCCATTGCCGCGCTAGCCTTGGCCGCTTCCAGCACCCGCCGTGTCGAGAACGCACGCGTCCTGACGTCGATCCCGATCGCCAACCGCTCGTGCACATCAAGGCGCAACAGCGGCTCCAGCAGCGATAGCGGCAGGTTGTCGACTGCCTCGTAGCCAAGGTCTTCCAATGCCTTGAGCGCGGTTGTTTTCCCGGCACCCGAAAGCCCCGTCACCAGAATGACTGGCGACTCCTGCTCATCCTGCGGGCCGTTCGCATCCGACATGGGCGCCACCTTAGCCCGCCCCAAGCAGATGTGCCAATGCCCACTCCACCTTGATCGGGGCCGACGCCTCGAAGGCATCCAGCGCCAGCAATGGCAGCGACACGCCTTGCAGCAGATGCACGTCCGGTTCGGGCAACCGATCCGGCCTGCGCACAAGGTCGACCACCAGCCGCGCCACAGTCGTATCGACAATCGGCCGCGCCAGAATCCCCACCCCGCGAACTTCGATCAACCCGGCGATCGTCGGCGGCGCCGACAGGTGCAGTTCGGCCCCGGCGCGGCGCACCAGCACCCGATCATCCGCAACCAGCGTTGCGCCACGATCGATAAGGCGCATCGCCAGATCGGATTTGCCGCTGCCCGATGGCCCGACCAGCAGAACGCCCGCGCCCCGGATATCGACCGCTGTCGCATGGATGGGGCCTGCCATCTTCGGTCAGGCCGCCGGCAGCGAAACAACAAACATCGCGCCTGCCTTGCCATCCGGCCGATCGGTTACGCTGATATCGCCGTCCAGCGCCTCGACGATCGCGCGCGCGATCGAAAGCCCAAGGCCGCTGTGCCTGCCATAATCCTCGTGGTCCGGGCGCTCGGAATAAAAGCGTTCGAAGATGGCGTCGCGCGCTTCGCCCGGAACGCCGGGGCCTTCGTCCTCGACCTGCACGATCACCAGTCCGTGCCGCACCACCAGCGAGATCCGGATCACACCGCCGGCCGGGGAAAAGCTGGCCGCATTGTCGATCAGGTTCACGAACACCTGCGCCAGCCGGTCACCGTCGGCGATCACCAGAGCCGGGCGCTTGTGGGCAAGCACGGTTTCGATGGTCACGCCGTTTTCCAGTGGGCCGGTCGCCGTCTGCGCCGCAACCAGCCCCTCGATCAGCCGGCCCACATCCACTGGTTGCAACCGCGCGCGCGACAATTCAGCATCCAGCCGGGATGCCGCGGAAATGTCGGTGATCAGCCGGTCGATACGGCGAACATCGTCGGCGATCAGGTTGAAAAGCTGTGCGCGCCCTTCCTCGTCGCGGACGCTGCCAAGTGCCTCAACCGCACTGCGGATGCTGGCAAGCGGGTTCTTCAATTCATGCGCGACATCGGCCGCAAAGGATTCCGTCGCGTCGATCCTCTGACGCAGGGCCGCCGTCATGTCGGCAAGAGCGCGCGCCAGTCCGCCGATCTCGTCGCGGCGATGCGGCAGGCGCGGCACGACGACATCACGCTGCCGCCCCAGCCGCACACGATGCGCCGCAAGCGCAAGCTGGCGCAGCGGCACCACGATCGTGCGCCCAAGATAGAGGCTGAGGATGAGGCTGGAACCAAGCACCACCAGAAAGACCAGAAACGAAGTCATGCGCTCGCGACGGACCAGATCGACGACATCCGGCGTGTCGACCGTCAGCAGCACGACCGCATGCTGCCCGCCGGGTGCTGCCGCGCCAACCGGCACCGCCGCCTGCAACACCACCAGCCGGTTCGCAGTCTGCCGCACTTCTGTCCCGGCCTTTCCAGTGCGCGCTGCGGCATGGACTTCGGGCCAGACCTTCTGCTCGCGGTCGGCCTTTGCATCGAATGGCAGGCGTTCCGGCTGGCCGATCAGGAAGTCGACAATCCGGTCGATGGCGATGGCGCTCTGGCGGCGGAATCCCGCCGTCGTCGGGTCGACCAGCCGAAAGCGCTGATTTTCCGGATTGTCCCAGTTGTCGGCGATCAGTGCGCCCTCGGCATCGTAAAGGCGTACATGCGTTCCGCGCCAACTGGTGATGCCCAGAATCGAGGCTTGCTGCGCTTCACGGGTTTCGATCGCAAGAAAGTGCGCCATCACCTCGCCCTGCGCCAGCAGTTCCTGCTCGCGGGTCTCCAGCAGCCGGGCACGGAAACTTTCGATGTAGAACAGGGCACCTGCAAGCGCGAGAATCGCAACCAGATTGACCATCAGAATGCGCGTGACGAGCGAGCGAAAACCGGCAAAGCGCGGCGTCGACGCAGCCCTGCGCCGCGCCCGTTCGATTTCGTGCGCGGAAGCGCCGCTGTTCATCGCGGTCAGCGGTCCTCCAGATCGAAGCGGTAGCCGACACCATATAATGTCTCGATGGCCTTGAACGACGGATCCGCTACACGAAACTTCTTACGCAACCGCTTGATATGGCTATCGATCGTACGTTCATCGACATAGCTGTCATGCGCATAGGCCACGTCCATCAACTGGTCGCGCGATTTCACGAACCCCGGCCGCTGCGCCAGCGCGTCGAGGATCAGAAACTCGGTCACCGTCAGCGCCACATCGCGCCCGCCCCAGCGGACGCGATGGCGCGCCGGATCCATCTCCAGCTTGCCGCGCACGATCGGTTCGGCTGCCTCCGTCGGCTCGGCGCCGGTGTCGCGGCGGCTGGCTGTCCGGCGCAGAACGGCCCGGATACGCTCGATCAGCAGGCGCTGCGAGAACGGCTTGCCGATATAGTCGTCGGCGCCCATCGCCAGCCCCAGCGCCTCGTCGATCTCGGTGTCTTTGGAAGTCAGCATGATCACCGGCAGGTCGGATTGTTCGCGCAGGCGGCGCAGCATCTCCAGCCCGTCCATGCGCGGCATCTTGATATCGGCCACCACCAGATCGGGCGGGTTTTCAAGGCAACCTTTCAGACCGGCCGCGCCATCGGCATAGATCCGCGTTACGAATCCTTCGGCCTGCAACGCCAGACTGACCGAGGTAAGAATGTTGCGGTCATCGTCGACGAGGGCGATCGTCGGGGCGTGGTCCGTAGTCAAGCAGTCATCCTATCTCGGGCACGGTGCGTCATGCGGCCGAGGTATAGCTGCTAACGGTGGCTGTTCCAAAGCTTGATCTTCTGGCACCTTCACAGAAGCCTATGCATTGGATTAAGGGGGCGGCGCACGACATATGCGGCTGCTGCATGGCTGCCGTGAACGACATCCAGCGCGCTCCTCCCCGTCCGGGCGGAGCAGGACAAATCTTGGAGGGTTTTTACTTTGGCAAAAGCAACGCGCACCAGCCTCGACGCACAGGGCTTCGCGACCAAGGCGAAACAGCACTGGAATCTGGGCACTGCCCCTCTCGTCGAGATGGCCGTAAATCGCGGCGAAGGCCTGCTGTCGAGGGATGGCGCATTCGTGGTGGAAACCGGCGTGCACACGGGGCGTTCCGCCAACGACAAATTCACCGTCAAGGATGCGGGCACCGAAAACAGCATCTGGTGGGGCAAGTCCAACAAGCCGATGGAACCGGCGCACTTCGCCGCGCTGAAGGCAGACTTTCTGGCCGCGCTTGCCGACAAGGAAACCCTGTTCGTGCAGGATCTGTTCGGCGGATCGCAGGCCGAACACCGCGTGAACGTCCGCGTCGTCACGGAATATGCGTGGCATTCGCTGTTTATCCGCACCATGCTGGTGCGCCCGACTGCGGCTGAACTCGATGCGTTTGCGCCGGAATACACCATCATCAACCTGCCCAGCTTCCGCGCCGACCCGGCGCGCCACGGCTGCCGGTCGGAAACCGTGATTGCCGTCAACTTCGCCGAAAAACTGATCCTGATCGGCGGCACCCGCTATGCCGGCGAAATGAAGAAGTCGGTGTTCGGCATCCTGAATTACCTGCTGCCGATACAGGGCGTGATGCCGATGCACTGCTCGGCCAACATCGGCCCGAACGGTGACACTGCGGTGTTCTTCGGCCTGTCTGGCACCGGTAAAACGACGCTTTCCGCCGATGCGTCGCGCACGCTGATCGGCGACGACGAACATGGCTGGTCGGACACGGCAGTCTTCAACTTCGAAGGCGGCTGCTATGCCAAGATGATCCGCCTGTCGCCAACCGCTGAACCGGAAATCTTTGCCACGACCAAGCGTTTCGGCACGGTGCTGGAAAACGTGGTCATTGATCCCGCAACGCGCGAAATCGACCTCGACGACAACCGGCTGGCGGAAAACAGCCGTGGTTCCTATCCGATCGATTTCATCCCCAACGCCAGCGCCGACAATCTTGGCCCGGTGCCAAAGAACGTCATCATGCTGACGGCCGATGCCTTCGGCGTGCTGCCGCCGATCGCCAGGCTTTCGCCCGATCAGGCGATGTATCACTTCCTGTCGGGCTATACCGCGCGCGTTGCCGGCACGGAAATCGGCGTGACCGAACCCGACGCCACCTTCTCGACATGCTTTGGTGCGCCGTTCATGCCGCGCCACCCGTCGGTCTATGGGAACCTGCTGAAAGAACGCATCGCCAAGGGCGGCGTCGATTGCTGGCTGGTCAACACCGGCTGGACCGGCGGCAAATATGGCACCGGCAGCCGGATGCCGATCAAGGTCACGCGCGCGCTGCTGAACGCGGCCCTCGATGGCAGCCTGAAGAATGTCGCGTTCCGCAAGGATCCCTTCTTTGGATTCGATGTGCCGGTGCATGTGCCCGGCGTTGACGACAGCATCCTGAACCCGCGCAGCACCTGGCCAACGCCTGAAGGCTATGACCAGACGGCGCGCGCGCTGGTCGGCATGTTCGTGGAAAACTTTGCCCAGTTCGAAGCACATGTCGAACAGGGCGTGCGCGACGCCGCCCCCAAGGCGGCCTGACCGGACCACGCAAGCCCCTGCCGGACTCACAAATCCGGCAGGGGCTTGCCGTTTGCCGGGCGGGGTTGCAATCGGTGGCAATGATCCGAAATCGGTTTCGATGACTAACGCCCCGTTCCATCGCCGCCAAAGCCGCGAAGCGCGATGACGCGCGCCCGGCGCAGCAATGATTGGGGCTTCCCGCGCTGGCGCCCCTACAACAGGGGCAATTCCGCCCCGCAGGCGCAGCGCCTGTGCGACCGGCATGGCTGCACGATGCCGGGTAACTGCCCTGCCCCCAAAGCACCAAACCGCCCCGAGCGCTGGTGGTTCTGCGAGGAGCACGCCGCCGAGTATAATCGCGGCTGGAACTATTTCGACGCCCTGTCGGCCGAAGATGCCGCCGCCCATGAGGCCGACGACCACCGCGCGCAAAGCGGCTACAGCCACGCGCGCCACTGGGAATGGGGCGAAGGCGATGGCTCGCGGTCGCGGGCGGAACTGGATGCGCTGCGGCTGTTCGAACTGCCACCCGACGCCGACGAAGCCGCGATCAAGGCGGCGCACCGGCGCATGGCCAAAGAAAACCATCCCGACACAAATCCCGGAAACCAGCAGGCTGCCGAACGTTTCCGTGCAGTTCAAGCCGCTTACGAGGTGTTGCGGCAGGCAGCAAAACGCCGGGAAGCCAGTGGCGCCTGATAATAGATAGTTAACAAACTACGTTTACTTTCTTTGAATATTGTGTGCAGCCTGATGTCGCAGCACCCTCCCCCATGCCGGGTTGTCGGACCCGGTCAACAGGAGGCAATCATGACTATGCGTTTGTTTACGGCTGCGGCCTTTGCCGCCGCCGCACTTGCGGCCATGCCCGCGACTGCGGCCGATCTGAACGTCACCGGCGCAGGCATCTACAACTATGCCGGCGTATCCTCGACCGGTTCGCCGGCGATCAACACGACCGGCGGTGTGTTCCGCCTGACCGGCACCGGCACTACTGGTTCGTTCGACTTCGACGCCTTCTGCGTCGACCTGGGGCATACCATCAGCGCCGGATTCGGTTCGCAGAACAGTGTGAACCTGCACTATAATTTCGCCCAACTGACGACCGATGGCTACGGCAATCCGCTGACCTCGTCGCAGGTCAAGCAGATGAAGGGGCTGGCAACACTTGGGTTCAGCTATGTCGGTGATCCCACCAAGTCGAACGACATCGCAGCGATCCAGGCAGCGATCTGGCAGATCGAACACCCCGGTGCGGTGTTCGCATCCAGCAACGGCGCCGTGAATGCGCTGATCTCGACCTATGTGGCGATGGCGCCAGGCCTGACCGGCAACGCCCGCTACATCGTCTCGGTCGACCAGCCGCAGTCGCAGGGAATGTTCGTTCCCGGTGTGCCGGAACCCGCCACATGGGCGATGCTGATCACCGGCTTCGGGTTGGTTGGCTTTGCTGTCAGGCGCAAACCGACGCTGCAACAGGTCAGCGCCTGATTTCCAACACCGGGGCGGCTGCCGGAAAGGTGGCCGCCCTGCCTTTTTGCCGTCCCCCCCTTCCCCTGTCGGCGCAGGTCCGGCATGGGGCGCGGCATGGATGATTTCGACAACCTGATCGAAGGGTATCGCCGCTTTCGCCTTGGCCCCTACCGCGAGCAGCGCGAACGCTATGACAGGCTGGCGCAGGGCCAATCGCCTCAGGTCATGGTCATCTCGTGCTCGGACAGCCGGGTCGACCCGACGCGGGTTTTCGATTCCGAACCGGGGCAGATGTTCGTCCTGCGCAACATCGCCAATCTGGTGCCGCCTTATTCTGCGATTTCGGGCCAGTCCAGCGTGGCTGCCGCGCTGGAATATGCAGTCACCATGGCATATGTTCCGCACATCCTGATCTTTGGCCACGCGCAATGCGGCGGCATCGCGGCTGCACTGGCTGGTGATTTCGACAAGCCGGTTGCGGGCAAGCATGTGCATGCGTGGATGGAATTTATTTCACCCGCGCGCGACACGGTAAAAGCTGCCTGCGCGCTGTCGCAGGATATCGACGCCCACCGCGCACTGGAACAGGCCAATGTGCGCACCGGCATCGCCAATCTTCGAACCTATCCGTTCGTCGCCGCCGCCGAAGCCGAAGGCAAGCTGTTCCTGCACGGCGCCATCTTCGACATCGCCGACGGCACACTCAAGGTACTGGATGAAAAATCCGGGCAGTTTCAGGCCATTCCACTGGATCTCTGAGTTGCAATGGAGGGTGCGCAACCGTTGCGCACCCGCTCCCGAAACCAGCCGCCTGCCTGTCCTCAGATATGCAGGGCGCGCCCATAAGCATCCAGCACGCTTTCGTGCATCATTTCCGAAAGCGTCGGATGCGGGAAGATCGTCGCCATCAGCTCGGCTTCGGTTGCTTCGCACTGGCGCGCGATCGCATAGCCCTGGATCAGTTCAGTGACTTCAGCGCCAACCATGTGGGCGCCGATCAGCGCGCCTGACTTGGCGTCGAACACAGTCTTGATGAACCCCTCGGTTTCGCCAAGCGCGATCGCCTTGCCGTTACCGACATAGGGGAAGCGGCCCACCTTCACCTCATGGCCCGCCGCCTTGGCCTTCGCCTCGGTAAGGCCGACCGAGGCCACCTGCGGGCGGCTGTATGTGCAGCCGGGAATGTTCGACTTGTCCATCGGATGGGCGTGCAGCGCACCGGCGATGCGTTCCACCGCCACGATTCCTTCGTGGCTAGCCTTGTGGGCAAGCCACGGAGCACCGGTCACGTCGCCGATCGCGTAAAGGCCGGGCACGTTGGTCTCGCACCATTCGTTGGTGAC
>NZ_DBNHFX010000088.1:0-21922 GCF_057137845.1 Sandaracinobacteroides sp.
CCCCGGCCGGGCGGCGGCGCTTCAGCGATGCAGCGCGAGCAGAACCCCGGTCATGCCAAGCAGCGTGAACAGCAACTGCCGGAACCGCTGCTCGTCGAGCCGGTGGTGCAGCCATTCCCCGACGACAAGGCCGGCCAGCACCACCGGCAGAAAATAGCCGATCCGTGGCAGCGCCGGCCGCAGGCTGCCATCGAGAAGGAACATCACCGTCAGCAGGCTGTTGAGGCACAGCCAGACCGCGATCAGCGTCGAGCGCATCGCCGTCTTGTCGAGGCGGGTTCCCGCCAGCGCATAGACCAGAAGCGGCCCGCCGGATGCGAACAGACCGTGGGTGACGCCCGCCGCAAGCACGGTGGCGCGCGTCGTCAGCGGGCCGTGCGGCGGCGTGCCGTTGCCGCGGCGCATCCGCCACAGTTCGCGCAACGAAAACCAGACGATCAGCAACCCGAACAAGGCATGTTGCAGGCCACCGCCCAGATGCGGGCGCAGCAGATAGCCGGCCAAAGTGCCAACCGCCATCAGCGGCAGCACCAGCCCAAGCAGTGTCGGCAGATGGATGTGGTGGCGATAGCGCCACGAAAGCGTGCTGCTGAACGCGATGTTCAGCGGCACCAGCACCGGCAGCAGTTCGGCGATCGGCAGCAGCAGGGCGCCAAGGGATAACGCGATGACGATGCTGCCGAATCCGGTGACGGCCTCGACTGTGTAGGCAAGGAATATGAAAATGCCGATCAGGATCCAGGGATCGGTCACTGTGCCAGCTCCACGGCGAATTTGCGCACCATCAGTTTCTGATACAAGTCCGGCAGCAGCCGCCACAGCAGGCTGGCGGCAAGGCTGGAAACGTCGGAATGCACCCGCCGCCGGCGCTTTTCCAGAGCAACGACGATGCGTTCGGCCATCCATCCGGCGTCGAGCGGCCTGCCCCCCGTCGTCGAGCGCGGATGCCGGGCCGGATTGCCGTCATGGCCAAGCGCATGGCGGTCGATCGGGGTATCCAGAAATCCGGGATACACCATCAGCACATGGAGGCCGTTTGCCTGCTGTTCGCCGCGAAGCACTTCGAACGACTGCGCCAGCGCCGCCTTGGCACCGCAATAGGCCGCCCGGCCCAGAACCGGCATCCAGCCGGCCATCGAACCGATATTGACGATGCTGCCCCGCGCGGCCTGCAACTGCGGCAGCGCGGCAAGCGCCAGTTCGAGCGGCGCCTGCCAATCCACCCGCATCACCTTGCGCAGCACTTCCGGGTCGGTTTTTGCGAGCAGCGACCGGTGGGTGATCCCGGCATTATTGACCAGCACCCCGACGCCGCCGAACCGTGCCTTCGCCAGA
The DNA here is from genome assembly GCF_057137845.1 of Sandaracinobacteroides sp. Lineage (NCBI taxonomy): Bacteria > Pseudomonadati > Pseudomonadota > Alphaproteobacteria > Sphingomonadales > Sphingosinicellaceae > Sandaracinobacteroides > Sandaracinobacteroides sp. The sequence continues at coordinate 1,336 of NZ_DBNHFX010000088.1, forward strand.
TCGAGGATGGCCTGCTGGTGGGCAGAATCGGTGATGTCTCCGGCGATGGCTGCGGTGGCGGCCCCCGCCCCCAGCAGTGCAACCGTTGCCTGCAGCCCCTCGGCATCGAGGTCGGCCAGCACCAGCGCATGGCCGCGCCGATGAAAGGCCTGCGCCAGTGCGCGCCCCAGCCCGCCGCCCGCACCCGTGATCACGACACAGGTCAAAGCTCTCCCCTTTCGTGCGCGTGCACTGCATAAAAGCGAAACACTTCCTCGGACGTCTTTTGCGGCTGGTAGCCGAATTCCTGCTTCAGCCGCCGGTTCGACAGCACCGGCCGATAGCGCAGGAAATCCACCTGCTCCGGGCCATAGCGGCCAAGCCCGAGCGCCCGCCCGCACCAGAGCGCCGCCCGCAGCACGCCGGGCGACACCAGCAGTTGCGGCTTGCCCAGAATGGCGGCGATCCGGTCGATGCCCACCGCGCCGTCTCCGGCCATGTTGTAGATTCCCGCCAGATCATGGCGCAGACCGTGCAGGATTCCGCCCGCCACATCCTCGTCCCAGATGAACACGAACGGCGAATTGCTGCCGCGAATGTGCAGGATGCGCTTTGCAGTGAACAGGCGGGTGATCAGATTGCTGGTGGTCGCGCCAAGGATGGTGCCGGGCCGGAACAGCAACTGCCGCAGTTCCGGGTGGCTGATCCGGGTTTCCGCCAGCAGTTCCTCGATCTGGCGCTTGTGATCGGAATAGGCGAACGCCGGGTTGCCGCGCAGCGGGTCGGTCTCGTCGATCCAGTCGGGGTTGTCGGTGTGATAGCCATAGGCCGCCCCCGAGCTGGTGACGGTCAGGTGCCCGACGCCTGCGGCAAGGCAGCAGTCCACCACGTTGCGGGTGCCGTTCACGTCGATGTCGAACTCGCGGGCGCGGTCGTGGCCGGCATCCAGCACCGAGGCCAGATGCACAACATGGCTGATCCCTTCGTCGCGCAGCAGCCCGGCAAGCGCCGGGTCGCGCACATCCATCGCGCGCACCGCAAACGGCAGGTCGGCGCGCGGGCGGATGTCGGCCCCGACTACATGGAAATCCCCGGCAAGACGGCTTCCCAGCAGGCTCCCTACATAGCCCGCAGCGCCGGTGATCAGAACGCGCTTCGTCATGCCCGGCCTCCTGCTGGCAAACTCAGTACAGCCTAGGGCCGAACAGGCGCCCGGTATGCAGGCAAACGGGACAGCCGCACGTCAATTCGGGACAGGTCAGCCGGTGATTGCGGGCAGGTCGAGGTGCTTGTCCCGCGCACAGTCCAGTGCTTCGGTATAGCCCGCATCGGCGTGGCGCATCACGCCCGTTGCCGGGTCGTTCCACAACACGCGTTGCAGCCGTTCGGCTGCCTCGGGCGTGCCGTCGGCTACGATCACCATGCCGGAATGCTGCGAATAGCCCATGCCGACGCCGCCGCCATGGTGCAACGATACCCATGTCGCGCCCGACGCCGTGTTCAGCAGCGCGTTCAGCAGCGGCCAGTCGGATACCGCGTCGGACCCGTCGCGCATTGCCTCGGTCTCGCGGTTGGGCGAGGCGACCGAACCCGAATCAAGATGGTCGCGGCCGATCACGACCGGCGCCTTCAGTTCGCCCTTCGCCACCATTTCGTTGAAGGCAAGGCCCAGACGATGCCGGTCGCCCAGCCCGACCCAGCAGATGCGCGCCGGCAGTCCCTGAAACTTGATGCGCTCCCGTGCCATATCCAGCCAGTTGTGCAGGTGGCGGTCGTCGGGCAGCAGTTCCTTCACCTTCTGGTCGGTGCGATAGATGTCCTCGGGGTCGCCCGAAAGCGCCACCCAGCGGAACGGCCCGATGCCCCGGCAGAACAGCGGCCGGATATAGGCCGGCACGAAACCCGGAAAATCAAACGCATTGGCCACACCTTCGTCGAAGGCCATCTGGCGGATGTTGTTGCCATAATCGACGGTCGGCACCCCGGCCTCGTGGAACGCCAGCATCGCCCTGACATGCGCCGCCATCGACTGTCGCGCAGCTTTCGCCACCACGTCCGGCTCGCGCTCGCGGCGTTCCTGCCATTGCGCCACCGTCCATCCGGCCGGCAGATAGCCGTTCACCGGATCATGCGCGCTGGTCTGGTCGGTCAGCAGGTCCGGGCGGATGCCGCGCTTCCAGATTTCCGGCAGGATTTCGGCGGCATTACCCACCAGCCCGACCGACAGCGGCACCTTCGCGCCCATGACCATCGCCAGCGCCTCGTCCAGACTGTCGGTCGCTCGGTCCAGATAGCCGGTCCGCAGCCGCATTTCGATACGGCTCGGCTGGCACTCGATCGCAAGGCACGATGCCCCGGCCATCACTGCGGCCAGCGGCTGCGCACCGCCCATGCCGCCAAGCCCCGCCGTCAGCAGCCAGCGCCCGGCAAGGCTGCCGCCATAATGGCGCCGCCCCATTTCCACGAAGGTTTCATAGGTGCCCTGCACGATCCCTTGCGTGCCGATATAGATCCAGGAACCGGCCGTCATCTGGCCGTACATGGCAAGGCCGCGCCGATCGAGTTCGTTGAAATGTTCCCAGGTGGCCCATTTCGGCACCAGATTCGAATTGGCGATCAGCACGCGCGGCGCCTGCGCATGGGTGCGGAACACGCCAACGGGCTTGCCCGACTGGATCAGCAGCGTCTCGTCGGCTTCCAGCCGGCGCAGCGTCTCGACGATCCTGTCATAGCTTTCCCAGTCGCGCGCGGCGCGGCCGATGCCGCCATAGACGACCAGTTCCTCCGGCCGCTCGGCGACGTCGGGATGCAGATTGTTCATCAGCATCCGCAACGCGGCTTCCGTCAGCCAGTTCCTGGCAGAAAGCGTCGTTCCGGTTGCCGGGCGGATCACCCGGCTGTTGTCGTGCCGGGTCATGCGCCTGCTCCGGTTTCGGCAAAGCCCAATGCTGCCTCCAGCACCGCTTCCAGCACCTCGGTCAGCGGTGCAGCATGTTCGGGCCACCACGCAACCGGCCAGTTTTCCGGCGTCGGGATATCGGGTTCATCAAGGTAGCCACGCTGCGCCAGTTCCATCTGGATCGCGTGGATGCCCTGTTCGGGGCGGCCATAGTGGCGTGTCGTCCAGCCGCCCCGGAAGCGGCCATCGACAACGTGGCTGAAGTGGCTCGCCGCCACCACCTGTTCGATGGCGCTGGCAAGTTCTGCCGCGCAACTGGTGCCGCCGTTGGTGCCGATGTTGCAGTGCGGCAGTTCGCCGTCGAACAGGCGCGGCACCCGGCTGCGGATCGAATGCGCATCATAGAGCACGACCCGCGGATGCATGGCCCGCAACCGTTCCAGTTCGGCGGCAAGCGCTGCATGATAGGGGTGAAAATACTGGTCGGTCCGGCGGGCGATTTCGGCGGCGTCCGGTCCATCGCCTGCATAAAGCGGCTCGCCGTCGAACGTCGTCGTCGGACAGAGTTCGGTGGTGATCTGGCCCGGATACAGCGATTGCCCCGAAGGATCGCGGTTCACGTCGATCACACTGCGCGAGATGCGGGTGCGGACCGTGGTGGCGCCCATCCGGCGCGCGAAGGAATACAGAAGCTCGACCCACCAGTCGGTGTCTCGCCTTGCGATCCAGTCCGATCGGAAATGCGGTTCAGTCGGCGGCAGGTCGCGCCCGGTATGCGGGAAGGCGATGACCAGCGGACGGTCCCCGCGCGAAATCTGGAGCCATTCGTTCATGAGACACCCGGAAGTTGAAGGGACGAGACAGACGCAAGCGCGCCCGACCGGACGAGCGCATTCGCCGCCTCGATGTCGGGGTGGAAATGGCGGTCGTGCACAAGCGGCGGCACCGAGGCGCGCAGCAGCGCCCGTGCGGCCTCCAGCGGTCCGCTGGATGTGAGCGGCGCATGAAAATCGACGCCCTGTGCCGCAGCCAGCCATTCGATGCCGATCACCGGCACCAGATTGTCGGCCATGTCCAGCAGGCGGCGCGCGCCGTGCGCCGCCATCGACACATGGTCTTCCTGATTGGCGGAAGTCGGGATCGAATCGACGCTTGCCGGATAGGCCCGCTGCTTGTTTTCGGAAATCAGCGCCGCCGCCGTGACCTGCGGAATCATGAACCCGGAGTTCAGGCCCGGCTCGGGGGTCAGGAAGGCCGGCAGGCCGGAAAGCGCCGGATCGACCAGCATGGCGATGCGCCGTTCCGCGATCGAGCCGATCTCGCACAGGGCAAGCGCGATCATGTCGGCGGCAAACGCCACCGGTTCGGCATGGAAGTTGCCGCCGGAAAGCGCTTCGTCGACATCGGCAAAGATCAGCGGATTATCCGAAACGCCGTTGGCTTCGGTCGCAAGTGTGCCTGCCGCCTGCCGCAGCAGATCGAGACATGCGCCCATCACCTGCGGCTGGCAGCGCAGGCAATAAGGGTCCTGCACGCGCGGGTCGCCGGTCGCGTGGCTGGCGCGGATCGCCGACCCCGCCATCAACCGCCGCAGCGCGTCGGCCACTTCGATCTGCCCCCGATGCCTTCGCAGCGCGTGGATGCGCGGATCGAACGGGGTGTCCGACCCCTTTGCCGCCTCGGTCGAAAGCGCGCCGGCCAGCAGCGCCGAACGAAACAGCCGCACCGCCCGGAACAGGCCGGCAAGCGCGTTGGCCGTGGAAAACTGCGTGCCGTTCAGCAGCGCCAGCCCCTCCTTGGGTCCAAGCGACAGCGGCGCAAGGCCGGCTTCAGCCAGCGCCGCTGCGGCAGGCAGGCGCCGCCCCTGGAAATCCACTTCGCCGACGCCGATCATCGTCGCCGCCAGATGGGATAGCGGCGCCAGATCGCCGCTGGCGCCCACCGATCCCTGCGACGGGATCACCGGCACCAGCCCGCGTTGCAGCATCGCCTCCAAGAGCGCGATGGTGCCGGGCTGCACACCAGACGCCCCTTGCGCAAGGCTCGCAAGCTTCAGCGCCATCATCAGCCGCACCACTTCGGCGGGCGATGGCGCACCGGTGCCTGCGGCGTGGCTCAGGACGATGTTCTTCTGCAATGTCGCCAGATCGGCGTCGGCGATGCGGACGCCTGCCAGCTTCCCGAAGCCGGTGTTGATTCCATAGACCGGCTCGCCCCTCGCGAGGATGCGGGCGACGGCGTCGGCCCCGGCGCGCACGGCGCCCGCCGCACCGGCCGCCAGCACGCACGGCTGGCCGTCGTGGATCGCCTCCCACTGGGCGAGGGTGACAGATCCCGGTTCAACTGTGATCATTGGCCATTCCATATGCGGGCGTGAAGCAGGTTCAGGCCCATGTTCGAGACGAGTTCGGCCGGCGTTTCGATCGACCAGATGGCAAAATCAGCCCGGCAGCCGGGTGCAAGCGCGCCGGTATCGTCAGCCAGCCCGAGCGCGCGGGCAGCGTTCACGGTGACGCCGCGAAGACACTCGGCAACGGTCAGGCCGAACAGCGTCGCACCGAAGTTCATCGCCAGCAACAGCGAACTCAAGGGCGAGGTGCCGGGATTGCAGTCGGTCGCAAGCGCAATCGGCACTCCGGCGGCCCGCAGCATTGCGACCGGCGGCAGCTTTTCCTCGCGCATCTGGTGAAAGGCGCCAGGCAACAGCACCGCAACCGTGCCCGAAGCCGCCATCGCCGCGACACCCGCCTGGTCCAGATATTCCAGATGGTCGGCCGAAAGTGCGCCGTGGCGGGCGGCAAGCGCTGCGCCATGGCTGTTCGAAAGCTGCTCGGCGTGCAGCTTCACCGGCAGCCCAAGCGCGCGTGCGGCGCTGAACAGCCGGTCGATCTGCGCGACGGTAAAGGCGATCCCCTCGCAGAAGCCGTCGACGGCATCGACCAGCCCCTCGGCGGCAAGGGTCGGCAGCACCCGCGTTGCCAGATTGTCGATATAAGCGTCCGGGCGGCCGGCATATTCAGGCGGCAGCGCATGGGCGCCAAGAAATGTCGTGACGATCCGCAGCCTGCGCACTTCGCCCAGCCGCCGCGCCACCCTCAGCATCCGCCGTTCGCTATCGAGATCGAGGCCGTAGCCCGATTTCACCTCGACCGTCGTCGCGCCTTCGACGATCAGCGCGTCCAGCCGGCGAAGCGCCGACGCCAGCAGCGCATCCTCGTTCGCGGCGCGCGTCGCGCGCACGGTCGACACGATACCGCCGCCTGCGCGGGCGATGTCGGCATAGGTCAGTCCCTCCATCCGCATTTCGAACTCGTTCGCGCGGTTTCCGGCGTGCACGATATGGGTGTGGCAATCGACGAGGCCGGGTGTGATACAGCGCCCCTCACAGTCGATCACGTCTACGGCGTCGATCGAGGGGGCGCAGTTGCGCGGCCCGGCATATGCGATCCGCCCCCCGGAGACCGCCAGCACGCCATCTTCGACCACACCAAGGGCAGGACCGGCCATCGTCGCAAGGCGCGCATTCGTCCACAGCCTGTCGCACTTCATGCGCGAATCTCCCGCCTCCGTTCCGGCAAGATTGCACCGTTCGGCGATAATGTATATACATAATTGAAAGGAGGCCTGCCGATGACCGACAGGAACGCGACGGGCCGGACCCTGCATTTCCGCCATGCGCTGCTGCCGGGTGGCTGGGCGGAAAATGCACGCTTCACCCTGTCGGGCGGGCTGATTACCGCTATCGAAACCGATGTTGCCGCAAGCGGCGCCGACGAACGCCATGGTGCGCTGATGCCGGGGCTTTGCAATCTGCACTCGCACGCATTTCAGCGCGCGATGGCGGGGCTTGCCGAAGTGCGGCACGCGAACGCCGACAGCTTCTGGACCTGGCGCGAAGCGATGTATCGCTTCCTCGACCGGCTGACGCCCGACGACGTGATGGCGATTGCCGCGATGGCGCAGGTCGAAATGCTGGAAACCGGCTTCACCCGCGTCGGCGAATTTCACTATCTGCACCATGCGCCGGATGGCGCCCCCTATGCCAACCCCGCCGCAATGGCGCAGGCGATCGCCGGGGCGGCGTGCGAAACCGGAATCGCACTGACGCTGCTGCCGGTATTCTATGCCCATGCGGGCTTTGGCGGCACCCTGCCCCTGCCCGGCCAGCGCCGCTTCCTGCACGACACCGACAGTTTCTTCCGCCTGCTGGAACACAGCCGCGACGCGCTTTCGCCATTGCCCGATCCGGTGCTCGGGCTTGCTGCACACAGCCTGCGTGCCGTCACGCCCGACGAACTGGCCGCGCTTGCGAGGATAGCCGATGCAGGCCCGATCCACATCCACATCGCCGAACAAACCCTGGAAGTGGACGACTGCATCGCATGGTCCGGCCAGCGCCCGGTGGAATGGCTGCTGCAACATATGCCGGTCGACGGGCGCTGGTGCCTCGTCCATGCAACGCACGTCACGGCCGGGGAACTGGCAGGCATCGCCAGCGCCGGGGCGGTTGTCGGCCTGTGCCCCATCACCGAGGCAAATCTGGGCGACGGACTGTTTCCGGCAGCAGGATTCGCAGAAATCGGCGGCAGCCATGGCATCGGAACCGACTCGAACGTGCTGATCGACGCCACCGAGGAGTTGCGGCTGCTGGAATATGGGCAACGCCTGTCCCGGCGCGCGCGGAACCTGATGGCGCGCGGGCCGGGCCATTCAACGGGCGGAGACCTGTTCGCAGCAGCACTGCAAGGCGGCGCGCAGGCGCTGGGCGCGGCGGCAGGCCTGGGCGTCGGCCTGCCGTTCGACGGTTTTTCGCTGGATACCAGCCATCCGTCGCTGGCAGGCCGCCCGGCTTCCTCCTTTACCGACAGTCTGGTTTTCGCCGCCGGCAGGGCAGCGATCGCGACAGTCTGGCGGCGTGGCGAAGCGGTTGTGGCAGGCGGGCGGCATGTGCGCCGCGATGCGGTTGCGGCCCGCTATCGCCGGGTGCTCGAAGCGCTGCTGGCATGATCAGCCTTTCCGAACGCATCCGGCAAGACTTCGAAACCCGCATCCTTTCGGGCGAACTGGCACCCGACGAACGGCTGCCGACCGAGCAGCAGTTGATGGCGCAATATCAATGTTCGCGCATGACCGTGCACAAGGCGCTGTCGGCACTGTCGCACATGGGTCTCGTCGACCGGCGCAAGAAAGCCGGCAGCTTCGTCGCCCGCCCGCGCGTGCATTCGATGGTGCTGGATATCCCGGATCTTGCCGCCGAAGTGGCGCAGGGCGGTCGCCGGCACGATTTCCGGCTGCTGGCACGCCAGATCCGCAGCAGCAGCCCCGACTGGCCGGGGCGGACGCTGTGTATCGACGGCCTGCATCTGGCCGACGGCGCGCCACTGGCGCTGGAACGACGGGAAGTCAGCCTGAAGGCGGTGCCGGAAATGCGCGACGCCGATTTCACCACCCAGTCACCGGGAAGCTGGCTGCTTGCCCATGTTCCATGGACCGAAGCCGAAACCCGGATCCGCGCGGCAGGCGCCACGGCCGATGAAGCAGCCGCGCTGGGCCTGTCGGCCCACGCGCCGTGTCTGGTGGTTGAACGGCGGACATGGCGGCAGGCTGCGCCCGTCACCCATGTCCGCCAGGTTTTTCCGGCGGACAATTACGAACTGGTGGGGCGGTTCGGTCCGTCCGGCCGCTGAAGGGGGTAAATCAGCTACCCTGGCCCGGCTTGTCCGAGAAGAACTGCTCGAACTTGCCCGGCTTGCCCTTCCACTCGTCGGCGTCGGCCGGTGAGTCACCCTTGGCGGTGATGTTCGGCCAGTCGACGGAATGCTTCGCGTTCAGTTCGGCCCACTGCTCGATGTTCGGCTCGGTGTCGGGGACGATCGCCTCGGCAGGGCACTCAGGCTCGCAGACGCCGCAGTCGATGCATTCGTTCGGATTGATGACGAGCATATTCTCGCCCTCGTAGAAACAGTCCACCGGACAGACCTCTACGCAATCCATATATTTGCAGCGGATGCACTGGTCGGTCACCACATAGGTCATCGCAATTTTCCCGATATTTCGCTGGACTGTTCCACCCCTAGCTAGCTTGGCATCAGGGCAAGCGTCAATGGCACCACAGCACTGCATGGCTGCCGAAACTGCCGGATTCAGGCTGGTTGCAGCACCGCACCCCCTGCCGAAGCCGCTGCGGAAGGCCGCGCAACCGGCAGCAACGGCGTATACAGCGCGCGCGCTTCGCCTGCCGGGCCGCGCCGCTCGGTCAGGGCCTCCACCCGTAACGCCACCACCTGCTCGTCGCGGGGAAAAGACAGAACAGCGCCTGGTCTGACGGTTGCGCAACTTCGCTCGATCACCCGTCCGTCGAGCCTGAGGCGACGGCTCTCACAGAGCTTCTGGGCGTCGCTCCGGCTGTGCGACAGACGCGCAAACCAGAGCCATTTATCGAGGCGCATCCCCCGTTCATGAACCAAGCGGCGTTCTCCTCCGGCCGGCGGTCGTGCTGTCACGCGCTGCGCCCCGGCCGGCGATCAGTGCGTCGAGGCCCGCGAACGGGCTGGCGGAATCGGAAATCTGGCGTTGCGGCACCCGGTCGCGCCGGGCGCGTGCCGCGCTATAGGCAAAGCCGCGATCGGCAGCGCCCCGAAAACCAAGTGCCTGCATGAGCATGGCAAAGTCCGCCGCGCCAAGGCCAAGCGCGCCCATCAGCGCCGGGTCGGGCTGGATCGGGCCGCCACCTGCGCGTTCCTCGAGACGCTGCGCATGGACGGTGCGCGCCAGTCGGTCGGCCATATCGACGCGGACGGCAAAACCATCGAGCGCCCAGAAGCCCGCCACGGCGTAATAGCCCGCCGGCGCCCGATGATCGAGCTTCAGCGAGGTGAGACCGGGGCGTGGCGGCGGCGGCATTTCGGCAACCCCCGACGCCACCCCCCACAGCGCCAGACGCCACCGCGTTGCTTCGGGTTTCAGCGCGTGGCCCAGATAGACATGGCACACACCCAGCCGCACCCCGGCCTGCGCCAGCGCACGCCGGTCATCGCGCGACAGGCTGGCGATCAGCGAAGCGACGCTGGCGCGCGGCAGCGAACCCATGGTTTCGATCAGTTGCACGACCAGCCCGCGCGCCGGCGGCGTAAGCTGCGGTTTCAGCTTCTCGAGGCGGGTCAGCACGCCAAGATGCCGGGCGCGCGTTGCCGCGAACCAGCGGCCGAGTCGTGCCAGCACTGCATCGCGCGCCGGAGCGTCCAGCGGGTCGAGGCTGCGGTCCGCCTGAAGATGGGGGTTCAGCGCATCGCGGCCCGGACGCAGTGTCGCCACCCGCGCACCGCGCCACGTGACGCGCGGTGGCATCCCGCCGTCGAACTGCAAGGCGAATGCAGCGTCGGCGTCTGCCGCCAGGGCACGGGCGCGCGCCGCCAGCTCGGTGGCCAGCCGCCGCTCGGCTGCGGCAAGCAGCAGCTTCTTTTCGCCCGCACGGGCCGCCGGGTCAGGGCGGAAAGTGAAGCCTTCCAGTGTGCCGATGATTTCATTGTCGACGATCACCGAACCATCGGGATCGACTTCGGCGGCCAGATTGCGATCAGACAGTTTCAGGTCGCGCAGCAGCACCGATGTCCGCCGGTCCACGAAGCGTTGCGTCAGGCGCTGGTGCAGCGCGTCCGACAACTTGTCCTCGACCTGCCGCGCGCGCTCGGCCCAGCCCGTTGCATCTTCGATCCAGTCGCCCCGGTGCGACACGTAGGTCCAGGTGCGGGCAGCGGAAATCCGGTCGGACAGGGTGGCGATGTCGCCCGCCACATTGTCGAGCACCGCCAGTTCCGAGCGCATCCATTCAGCGGGAAGCCGCCCCTTGCCTTCCGAGAGGTGGCGGAACATCCGCCCCACCAGCCGTGCGTGCGCCTCGGCGCCGGTGCGGCGATAGTCGGGCAGGCCGCATGCGGCCCACAACCGCATCAGCGCAGGCTTGCCTTGCGCCCGTTCCATCACCCACGGTTCACCCGCCAGAATCTTCAGCACCTTCAGATCGACGGCGTCGTCGCCGCGCCACAGATCCGGTGACGAAGGAGTCGCCTCAAGGCTCATGACGAGGCGATGCAGCGATCCATAATCCAGCCGGGCATTGCGCCAGACGAGGCTCTGCAGGGGGGGGAAATCATGCTCCTCGATGGCACGTATCTCGGCATCGGCGAACTGCGCGAAACCGCCGTCTCCGGCATGGCCCATCAGCACCGTGCCGAAGCTGCCGTCGCGCTGGTGCCGGCCCGCCCTGCCCGCGATCTGCGCCATCTCGGCCGCGCGCAGGCGGCGGTGACGGCGGCCGTCGAACTTTGAAAGCGACGCGAAGGCAACATGGGAAATATCCATGTTCAGACCCATGCCGATGGCGTCGGTCGCCACCAGATAATCCACCTCTCCCGATTGATAGAGCTGCACCTGCGCATTGCGGGTGCGCGGGCTGAGCGAGCCCATGACCACCGCCGCCCCGCCCTTGTGCCGGCGCAGCATCTCGGCCAGCGCATAGACATCCTCGGCCCCGAAGGCGATGATCGCCGACCGTGCGGGCAGGCGCGACAGCTTGCGCGGTTCGACCGCCAGCAGGCTGGAAAAGCGCGGGCGGTGCTGGATCTGCGCATCGGGCAACAGGCGGCGAACCAGAGGCCGCAGCGTTTCCGCCCCCAAAATCATCGTTTCCGATGTGCCGCGCATGTGCAGCATCGCATTGGTGAACACATGGCCGCGTTCGGGGTCGGCCCCCATCTGCGCTTCATCGAGAGCGACGAACGGGAAGGTGCGATCGGTCGGCATGCTTTCCGCCGTGCACAGGAAATAGCGTGCGCCGGGGGGAACGATGCGCTCCTCTCCGGTGACGAGCGCGACCTGCGGCGCCCCCTTCAGCCGGACGACCCGATCATAGACTTCGCGCGCCAGCAGGCGCAGCGGAAAGCCGATCATGCCGCCGGAATGAGCGCACATCCGTTCCACCGCGAGGTGGGTCTTGCCGGTGTTGGTGGGGCCAAGGACGGCCGTCAGTTGCGCGCCCGCCGACATCATCGCCGACCCGCCCTGTAAAGGCGCCCGCCGGCTTTCGCCGGGATCGGTTCCGGTGCTGCGGATCGGGTGCGGATCTGCGCTCTCCCCTCAGGACGACCGCAGATATAGTGGCACGAGCGCCCCTCATGCGCAAGGGGTGGTTGGGCAACCCCTCAGCGGAGGGGCAGGCTCAGCTCTTCTTTGCCAGCAGCGCTTCCAGCCATTTGATCGAATAGTCGCCCGACAGAAAGTCCGGTTCGTGCATCAGCCGCTGGTGCAGCGGGATGGTGGTGCGGATGCCGTCGACCACCATTTCCTCCAGCGCGCGGCCCATGCGGGCGATGGCCTCGTCGCGGGTGTCGGCGTGGACGATCAGCTTGGCGATCAGGCTGTCATAGGTCGGCGGCACCCGGTAGCCGCTGTAAAGTGCCGAATCGATCCGCACCCCCGGCCCGCCTGCCGCGTGATATTCACGCACCAGCCCCGGAGACGGCGCGAAATTTTCCGGATCCTCGGCGTTGATCCGCGCTTCAATCGCGTGGCCGTTCAGTACAATGTCTTCCTGCCGGCGCGATAGCGGCAGCCCGGCCGCCACGCGGATCTGCTCTTTCACCAGATCCATGCCGGTCAGCATTTCCGTCACCGGATGCTCGACCTGCAGGCGGGTGTTCATTTCGATGAAGTAGAACTGGCCGTCTTCCCACAGGAACTCGATGGTGCCGGCGCCACGATAGCCCATGTCGGCCATCGCCTTGGCGCAGATGCCGCCCATGCGCTCGCGGTCTTCGGCCGACAGCACCGGCGAGGGGGATTCCTCCAGCACCTTCTGTAGCCGCCGCTGCAATGAACAATCGCGCTCGCCCAGATGGATGGCGTTGCCCTGCCCGTCGCCGAACACCTGAAATTCGATGTGGCGGGGGTTCTTCAGATATTTCTCGATATAGACGGCGTCGTGCCCGAACGAGGCCCGCGCCTCGGCCCGCGCCTGGCGGAAGCCGCCTTCCAGCATGGCGGCGTTTTCCACCACCTTCATGCCACGGCCGCCGCCACCGGCAGCCGCCTTCACCAGCACCGGATAGCCGAACTTTTCGGCTACGGCGCGGGCTTCGTCGACCGTTTCAACCGCGCCATCCGAACCGGGCACCAGCGGCAGGCCCAGTTGCCCCGCCGTGCGCTTGGCTTCCACCTTGTCGCCCATGGTGCGGATGTGTTCCGGGCTGGGGCCGATCCAGGTGATCCGGTGCTCGCCGACGATTTCGGCGAAGCGGGCATTCTCGCTCAGGAAGCCATAGCCCGGATGGATCGCATCGGCCTGCGCGATTTCCGCTGCTGCGATGATGTTCGGGATGTTCAGATAGCTGTCGGATGCGGGCGGCGGGCCGATGCAGATGGCTTCGTCGGCCAGACGCACGTGCATGGCGGACGCATCGGCCGTCGAGTGGACGGCGACGGTGCGGATGCCCATTTCGCGTGCGGCGCGCAGAACCCGCAGCGCGATCTCGCCGCGGTTGGCGATCAGGATCTTCGAGAACATCGCGTCGTTACCGTCACTCGATGATGACGAGCGGCTGGTCATATTCGACCGGCTGTTCGTTGGCGATGAGCATCGCCTTCACGACGCCGGCGCGCGGCGCGGTGATCGGGTTCATCACCTTCATCGCCTCGACGATGAGCAGCGTGTCGCCTTCCTTCACGGACTTGCCTTCGGTGACGAAGTTCGCCGAACCCGGTTCCGGCGAAAGATAGGCGGTGCCAACCATCGGCGAGCGCACGGCGCCCGGATGTTCGGCGGCAGCAGGGGCAGCGGGCGCGGCCGCAGCAGGGGCAGCAGGCGCCGCGACGGGCGCGGGCGCTGCAACCACGGCCCCGCCGATCTGGCGGGCCACGCGGATGGCGCGGTCGCCATCATGCACTTCGATTTCCGAAAGATTGGTGTCGTCCAGCAGGGCGGCGAGCTGGCGCACCAGCTCAAGCTCTACCCGCATCTTGTCAGCGTCTGCCTTGGGCGCAGCCATTCCTTGTCCTTCAAGCGAATTGAATGAAATCAGCGCGCGCTTTGCCGCAACATCGCGGCCGCGTCCAGCGCCAGCCGATAGCCCATTGCGCCAAAACCCTGAATCACGCCCGCCGCCACCGGCGAAATATGGCTGTAGTGGCGAAATCGTTCGCGCGCCGCCGGGTTCGACAGATGCACCTCGATCACCGGTACCTGGATCGCCTTGATCGCATCGCGCAGCGCAACCGAAGTATGGGTATAGGCACCCGCGTTCAGGATCACGGCCAGCACCCCGCCGGCACCCGCTTCGTGCAGCCAGTCGATCAGGTGGCCTTCGTGATTCGATTGCCTGAGATCGACCTTCAGGCCCAGACGTTCGCCTTGGTCCGTCAGGTCTGCAGCAATATCGTCCAGCGTCGTTGCGCCGTAAACTTCGGGTTCGCGGGTGCCCAGAAGGTTCAGATTGGGGCCGTTCAGCACCATCACGATGTTCATGCCGTTGCCTGCCAATGCTTCCCTCCGGTTGAGCCTCGCCGAGGCTTCTCTATAGTGGGTTTCATGCAGATCGCCATCATTCTGAACGGAGAGCAGCGCCAAGCGCCGCACGGAACGACCATCAAGGCGCTCGTCGAGTCGCTCGACCTCGGGAAAGGCCGGGTCGCGGTTGAGCGCAACCGCGAAATCGTACCTATTAGCCTGTGGCCGAACGTCGCGCTTGCCGATGGCGACGCGCTGGAAGTGGTGCATTTCGTCGGCGGCGGCAGCACCGATGCCGCCGCCACCGACGACGACGATCGCTGGACGGTCGCCGGGCGGACGTTCCGTTCCCGCCTCATCGTCGGCACCGGCAAATACCGCGACTATGCGCTGAACGCCGCCGCCGCCGAAGCCTCGGGCGCCGAGATCGTGACCGTCGCCGTGCGGCGGGTGAACCTGACGGATCGTTCGCAGCCGCTGCTGACCGACTTCCTCAGCCCCGAACGCTTCACCTATCTGCCCAACACCGCCGGCTGCTTCACCGCCGACGATGCCCTGCGCACGCTGCGCCTTGCACGGGAAGCCGGCGGCTGGACGCTGGTGAAACTGGAAGTGCTGGCCGACCAGAAAACCCTGTTCCCCGACGTCATCGAAACGATCCGCGCCACCGAGACGCTGGTAAAGGAGGGGTTCGACGTGATGGTCTATACCTCGGACGATCCCGTCGTCGCCCGCCGGCTGGAAGATGCGGGCGCCGCTGCGATCATGCCGCTTGGCGCCCCCATCGGTTCGGGCCTCGGCATCCAGAACCGGGTGAACATCCGCTTGATCGTCGAGGCAGCCAAGGTGCCGGTGCTGGTCGATGCAGGCGTCGGCACCGCATCGGACGCCGCAATCGCCATGGAACTGGGCTGCGACGGGGTGTTGATGAACACCGCGATCGCCGAAGCGAAAAACCCGGTGCGGATGGCGCGCGCGATGAAAGCCGCCGTAGAAGCCGGGCGCGACGCGTGGCTTGCCGGGCGGATGGGGGTGCGGCGCTATGCCGACCCCTCGAGCCCGCTTGCCGGCCTGATCTGACGCCCCCCCTGACCGGCGGCCCCGTTCAGGCGGCGTCACGCTCCATGCCTTGAAGGCCTAGCCGGTCGAACAGGGCCTGATCGGCGCCTGCCCCTGCGTTCCCCGTCGTCAGCAGGCGGTCGCCGGTGAAGATGCTGTTCGCCCCGGCAAGAAAGCACAGCGCCTGCGTCGAGGCCGACATGCTTTCGCGCCCCGCCGACAGCCGCACCATCGACGCCGGCATCAGAATCCGCGCTACCGCCACCGTGCGCACGAACTCGATCTCGTCGATCCCGGCAAGCGGCGTGTCGCGCAGCATGTCTCCGAGCGGGGTTCCGGCAACCGGCACCAACTGGTTCACCGGCACCGACTGCGGATGTTCGGGAAGGGTCGCCAGCGCGTGCAGAAAACCGATGCGGTCGGCGCGGCCTTCGCCCATGCCGACGATCCCGCCCGAGCAGACCGAAATCCCCGCCGCACGGACATGCGCCAGCGTTTCCAGCCGGTCGTCATAGGTGCGGGTGCTGACGACGTTGGCGTAATATTCGCGCGAACTGTCGAGGTTGTGGTTGTAATAATCCAGCCCGGCCTCGGCCAGTTGCCCCGCCTGATCGGCGCTCAGCATGCCAAGCGTCATGCAGGTTTCCAGCCCCAGCGCCTTTACTTCGCGCACCATCGCGACGAGCGCAGGCATGTCGCGTTCTTTCGGCGACCGCCAGGCTGCTCCCATGCAGAAACGGCCGGAACCATTGTCGCGCGCCGTGCGCGCAGCCTCCAGCACTTCCTCGACTTCGGCAAGTTTCGTTGCTTTCAGGCCGGTTTCGTGCGCGGCCGACTGGCTGCAATAGCCGCAATTCTCGGCGCAGCCGCCGGTCTTCACGGAAAGCAGCGTGGAAAGCTGCACCCGATTGGCGTCGAACCGCGCCCGGTGCACCTGCTGCGCCTGCCACAGAAGATCATTGAACGGCAGATCGAACAGGGCGGCGATTTCGGCACGGGTCCAGTCGGTGCGGATTTCAGGCTGCATTCTCGTCTCCGGTGAAGGCGCGTTTCGGGGCGAAGCCAGTGCCCGGACAGGGACAGCCCGGTCAAGCCTCGGGCCAAAGGTCAAGTCCCGGTGCGAAAGGTCAGGCCGCCGGCAGGCTCGCCAGCAGTTCCTCCACCAGCGCCGGAACCAGTGCGCCCGCCGGGCCAAGCCTGCTTTCGTGGAACCGCCGGCTGGTCATCGAAGGATCAAGGTTCAGTTCAAGGCAGCGCGCGCCCGCATACCGCGCAAGATCGACGAACCCCGCCGCCGGATAGACATTGCCTGATGTCCCGACAGATACGAACAGATCCGCCGCCGAAAGCGCCGCGTCGATCCGGTCCATGGCGTAGGGCATTTCCCCGAACCACACGATATCGGGCCGCAGCAGGCCTTCCGCACGGCAGGCCGGGCAGACAGGTTCGCCGGAAAGCGCCTCCTCCCACGGAAAGCGGCCGTCGCAGGCAATGCACCACGCCGACTTCAACTCTCCGTGCATGTGAACAAGCCTTCGCGCGCCCGCCCGCTCGTGCAGATCGTCGACGTTCTGGGTGACGATCAGCAATTCCCCCGGCCATGCCTGATCAAGCCGCGCCAGCGCCTGATGTGCGGGGTTCGGCAATACGCCGGCCAGCGCTGCGCGGCGCAGATCGTAAAATCGCTGCACCAGCACCGGATCGCGGTGGAACGCTTCCGGCGTCGCCACATCCTCGACCCGCTGCCCTTCCCAAAGCCCATCCGGGCCGCGAAAGGTCGGCACACCCGATTCCGCCGAAATCCCGGCACCGGTAAGAACCACGATCCGCTGCACATCCTTCAACACGGGCGCCCTCCGGCAGTTTGGGTTGGGCCTGCGCTTCAGCACGGTTCTGCCACCAGGGGCAAGCCGTGGGCATCGCCCTCGCCCACTTGCCTTCGCGTGGCCCATGCCCCACCAAGGCCCGCAAGGAGCAACGGATGATCAGGATCGGGGTATTGGGCGCGGGCGGCCGCATGGGGCAGGCCATCATCGCGCAGGTGCAGGCCGCAGCCGACACATGGCTTGCCGGCGGCGTCGAGCGCGCGCAACACCCGTTGGTCGGCAAGCGCATCGGCGACGACGGCGAAGTCGTCGGCGCGAACGCCGCGCCGCTTGCCCGCAAATGCGACGTTCTGATCGACTTCAGCACCCCCGGCGCGCTTGAGGAACATCTCCGCGCCGCTGTCGATGCGGGCACGGCAATCTTCGTCGGCACGACCGGTCTCGAAGAACAGCACCACCGTCTGATCGACGACGCCGCCGCCCATATCCCGGTTCTGCAGGCGGCGAACACTTCGCTTGGCGTCACGCTGCTCGCCGCCCTCGTCGAGCAGGCAGCCCGCGCCCTCGACGCCAGTTGGGACATCGAGATCGCCGAACTGCACCACCGCTTCAAGCTCGACGCACCTTCCGGCACCGCGTTGCATCTGGGCGAAGCCGCCGCCAATGGGCGCGGCTCGACGCTGGACGCCTTGCGCCTGCCGCCGCACACCAACGCCAGCGGCGCGCGCAGGGTGGGTGGAATCGGCTTTGCCGCGATGCGCGGAGGGTCGGCGCCCGGCGATCACAAGGTGATTCTGGCAACCGACGGCGAACGGCTGGAACTGGGCCATGTCGCCGAAAGCCGCGACATATTTGCGCGCGGCGCGGTTTCGGGCGCGCGCTGGCTCGCCGGCCGCAAGGCCGGCAGATACAGGATGTCTGATATTTTCGGCCCAGCGCTTACGCGCGGCGCCTGAGGGGCGTTCAGGCAGGTTCAGCAGAAGCTGCTGAACACCCGCATCGGCAGGTTTCGCACTTCGACGATGTGAAACGCGGCAGGGCTGCGCCGGGCGTTGGCCTCGACGGTCATGAGCTGGTGGCTGTCATCGGTTGCCGAGGCGATTCTGGATGCGCCCACCAGCACAAAGCCCAGAAAAAAACCGATCAGCACTGGCTTCAGCACAAAAACCCCTCTCCTCTTGTCCTCTTGTGTTCCCACGATGGATTCAGAATATCGCGCAACGCCCGTTAAAGGCTTGCACAAAACCGACAGAAACCCGCCGCACTTGCAAAAGTTGCAATCTTTCGGCATGGGCCGCACAGCATTCTGCGCCTGCCGTAGCGGGCGAACCAATCTTCTGCCCGCGCGCGGGTCAGCCAAAAGGTCAAGTCAGCCAGCCCATGCCCAAGGAAGAACTGCTCGAAATGCGGGGGACGGTCGTCGAACTGCTCCCCAACGCGATGTTCCGGGTCCGGCTCGAAAACGATCATGAAATACTTGGCCATACGGCAGGAAAGATGCGCAAAAACCGCATCCGCGTGCTGACGGGCGACGATGTACTGGTGGAACTGACGCCCTATGACCTCACCAAGGGCCGGATCACCTACCGCTTCAAATAGCATGAGCGTTGCCAGGAACGGGGCCACCAAAGGGCGCCCGGCGCTGGTTCTGGCGTCTGCGTCGCCGCGCCGGTTGGAACTGCTCGGCAGAATCGGGCTGACGCCCACCTGCACAGACCCCGCCGACATCGACGAGTCGCCCCGCAAAGGCGAACGGCCGGCGCCGCATGTGGCAAGGCTTGCCGCCGAAAAGGCGGCCGTGGTCGCGGCCCGGCACCCGGGCGCGATCGTGCTGGCGGCCGACACGCTGGTTGCAGCGGGCCTGAACATCCTCCCCAAGGCCGAGGACGAAGCAACCGCCCGCCGTTGCCTTGCATTGCTTTCCGGCCGGCGCCACCGCGTACTGACGGCGATCACCGTCGTCGATGCAACCGGCACCGCCCGCCACCGCCTCTCCTGCTCGACGGTCAGGGTGTTGCCGCTGACCGCCGCCGACATCGACCGCTACATCGCCAGCGGCGAATGGCGCGGCAAAGCCGGCGGCTATGCCATTCAGGGCCGGTTCGAAGCGCATGTGGCGTGGATGGAGGGCAGCTTTTCGGGGATCATGGGGCTGCCGCTGGCCGACGCCCGCGCCATGTTGCAGACGGCCGGGCTTCTTGCCTGAATATTACCTTGTCGCAGTTCCGGGCGAAACCCGCGCCGCGATCACCGACAACGGCCGCCTTACCGGCATGCGCATCCAGCGCGATGGCGACGGCCTGCAAGCAGGCGCGCGGGTGCAGGCCCGGCTGAAAGCAAAACTGGGCGGGCGCGGCATCGCACAGGCAGGCGCCGAAGAACTGCTGATCGAACCATGGCCCACCGGCGCCACCGAAGGCGCAAACGTCACCGCTGAAATCGCCCGTGCGGCGTGGAGCGAACACGGCCGCGACCGGCTGGCGAAGGCGCGGCCGACCAGCCTTCCCGCCGCCGAGGCCCCGACCCTTGCGGCGATGCTGCGCGGACAGGGCGCGGTGCCGAAGCCGGGCTGGCCCGAAGCGATCGATGAACAATGGCACGACGCGTTCGAACAGGCCGAACTGGGCTGTTTTCGCTTCCCCGGCGGTACCCTGCAACTGTCGCCAACCCCGGCGTTTCTGGCGGTCGATGTCGATGGCGCCGCCGCCGACATTGCAGTGCCCGCCTTGCGCGCTCTGGCGCAGGCGATCCGGCTGTGGGGTCTTGGCGGCAACATCGTCGTCGATCTGCCGGGCACCGGCACCCGCGCCGAACGCACGGCGGCGGCACAGGCGCTGGACAGCGCGATGCGCGGCCTTGCCTTCGAACGGTCGGCTATCAACGGCTTCGGGCTGCTGCAACTGGTGTGCCCGCGCCGCGGCCCCTCCGTGCTCGAGCGGGCGCGCCTCGACCGGGCCGGAACCGCCGCCATCCGCCTGCTGGAAACTGCGTTGCGCGACCCCGGCACCGGGCCGATGCTGCTGAAGGCTCCGAAGCAGGTGGCCGGCTGGATCGCCAGCCGCCCGCACCTCATCGACGAAGTGCGCCAGCGCACCCGCCGCGCGCTTGACGTGCTTGCCGATCCGCTGCTGGAAGCAGGGCATGTCGAAACCGCCAGCAACCGCTGATTCCCGCAGCCACGATTCCTGCTGCCCGGTGTGCGGCAAACCGGCGACGAAAGCGCACGCACCTTTCTGTTCCGCCACATGCCGCAACCGCGACCTGATCGCATGGCTCGACGGGCGATATGTGCTGCCCGGAAATCCGATCGAAGAAGATGGCGAA